>NZ_JBHVVI010000031.1:0-76961 GCF_042883685.1 Kitasatospora sp. NPDC058190 | reverse complement strand
GATGTACGCCTGGAACGCGGCGGCCGGGGCGCCCGGCAGCTCACGGGTGATGGTCAGCTCGCCCAGGTTCTCGGTCATCTCGGTGTCTCCTCCGTGGTCGCGTTGTCGCTTTCACAGGGGTAGACCGGGGCCGCGTCGAGAACTCATCGCTGTTCGCGGAAGTTCTTTCGGCGAGTTTCCCGGGGCTGATGAGCACGCGCTCCCGAACGGTGAGGCGTCGTGCTCCGCCGCAACGCTTCCACTGAGCGAGGGTGCCGCTCCGGGCCTGTGGACCGACCCGGAGCGGCACCCTCGAATGTCAGTCGGCCAGCGGGAGGTAGACCCGGCTGCCCTGGGCCTTGAACTCCTCGGACATGGCCTGCATGCCGGCCTCGGCGTCGGCGTCGAACTCGCTGGAGACGGCCGTCGACCCGTCGCCGTGCTCGTCGCGGATCTTCTGGGAGATCTTCATCGAGCAGAACTTCGGGCCGCACATCGAGCAGAAGTGGGCCGTCTTGGCGGGTTCGGCGGGGAGGGTCTCGTCGTGGAAGTCGCGAGCGGTCTCCGGGTCGAGGGCCAGGTTGAACTGGTCCTCCCAGCGGAACTCGAAGCGGGCGTCGGAGAGGGCGTCGTCCCAGGCCTGGGCGCCGGGGTGGCCCTTGGCGAGGTCGGCGGCGTGGGCGGCGATCTTGTAGGTGATCACGCCGGTCTTGACGTCGTCCCGGTTGGGCAGGCCCAGGTGCTCCTTGGGGGTGACGTAGCAGAGCATCGCGGTGCCCCACCAGGCGATCATCGCGGCGCCGATGCCCGAGGTGATGTGGTCGTAGCCGGGGGCGACGTCGGTGGTGAGGGGGCCGAGGGTGTAGAAGGGCGCCTCGTCGCAGATCTCCTTCTGGAGATCCATGTTCTCCTTGATCTTGTGCATCGGGACGTGGCCCGGGCCCTCGATCATCACCTGGACGTCGCGCTCGCGGGCGATCCGGCCCAGCTCGCCGAGGGTCTGCAGCTCGGCGAACTGCGCCTCGTCGTTGGCGTCCGCGATCGAGCCGGGGCGCAGGCCGTCACCGAGCGAGAAGGTGACGTCGTAGCTCGCCAGGATGTCGCAGAGTTCCTCGAAGTTGGTGTAGAGGAAGTTCTCCTTGTGGTGCGCCAGGCACCACGCGGCCATGATCGAGCCGCCGCGCGAGACGATGCCGGTCTTGCGGCGCGCGGTGAGCGGGACGTACCGCAGCAGCACGCCGGCGTGGACGGTCATGTAGTCGACGCCCTGCTCACACTGCTCGATGATGGTGTCGCGGTAGACCTCCCAGCTCAGGTCCTCGGCCTTGCCGTCCACCTTCTCCAGCGCCTGGTAGAGCGGCACGGTGCCGATCGGCACGGGGGAGTTGCGCAGGATCCACTCGCGGGTGGTGTGGATGTTGCGGCCGGTGGAGAGGTCCATGACGGTGTCGGCGCCCCAGCGGGTGGCCCAGGTCATCTTCTCCACCTCCTCCTCGATCGAGGAGGTCACCGCGGAGTTGCCGATGTTGGCGTTGATCTTCACCAGGAAGTTGGTGCCGATGATGGCCGGCTCCACCTCGGGGTGGTTCACGTTCACCGGGATGACGGCGCGGCCGCGGGCCACCTCGTCGCGCACGAACTCGGGCTCCAGACCCTCGCGCAGCGCCACGAACTCCATCTCCGGCGTCACCACGCCCCGCTTGGCGTAAGCGAGTTGAGTGACGGCCACACCGCCGCGACCGCGCAGCGGTCGGCGCGGTCGGCCGGGGAAGACGGCGTCCAGGTTGCGCAGGTTGCCGCCGCGCGGCGAGGTGTGCTTGATCCCGTCGTCCTCGGGGCGCGCCTCGCGGCCGTCGTACTCCTCGACGTCGCCGCGCTGGCGGATCCAGGCGTCGCGCAGGGCGGGCAGGCCGCGCCGCACGTCGGGCTCGTAGGCCGGGTCGGTGTACGGGCCGGAGGTGTCGTACAGCGGCACGGTCCTGCCGTTGGTGAGCTGCACCTCGCGGTAGGGCACCCGCAGGTCCGGGCGGGACCCGTCCCGGTAGGCCTTGCGCCAGGCCGGGGTCGGGTAGCCGGTGCGCTCGCTGCTGGGGGTGCTCTGGGCAGACTGCGGCTGTGCTTCGAACGTGGTCATCTGACCTCTACTCCCTACGCCGGCATTACCCGGTCCAGGTTCCTGCGGTCGACGCAGCCGTCGGTCCGTCCGTCGACGTTCCGGTCAGCGCCCTCTCAGCCCGGTGCTCCGAGCTCCCGCGTCGCAGGCGGTGTTGCCTGCACATGACGCCCAACACCGTAGCGAGCCGATCGCCGCAGGTCCAGAAGGCCTCCGAACCGAAAATCCGGCCGAAAAGGCCGAGGCCCGGCCCCCGCTCACGGGGTGCCGGGCCTCCGGGGTGCTCCGCCGCGGTCCGCGCGGCGGAGCGGATTCAGCTCTTCGCGGCCTTCTTCACCAGGATCACCACGGCGGCCGCGATGCCCACCACGACCAGCAGCTTGATCAGGATGCTCAGCAGGGCACCGACCACGCCGAAGACGAAGGCGATGATGTTCCACGCCAGCACCAGGACCAGCACCGGGATGACGATGTTGCGCACCCAGGAGGGCAGCGACTTCCAGAGCTCAGCCATGTCGGTTCCTCTTCTCCCCTCGGGCCGGCTGCCGACTCGGTGCCGCATCCCGCTTGCTTTCGATGCTTCGATCGTACGGTGGTCGCAGCCCCGGAACGAGGCCCAACGGCCCGGAGAGAACCCCGAGATCACCCCGATCCCCACCCCCGGGGAGACCCCCGAAAAAATCCTTCCGCCGGCCCTACAACCCAGCGCGGATTCAGGTGTCCAACAGGTGCCGAGCTTTTCGGAACAGCCCGTACGACAGCCTCACCGGGGGAACCAGACATGCGTGTCCGCAGCACCACCACCCTGACCGTCCTGAGCGCCCTCAGCCTGAGCGCCCTCAGCCTGACCGCCGCCCCCGCCCTCGCCGCTCCGGCCGCCCCGGCCGCATCGACGGCCTGGGGCGACAACGTCACCGCCGCCGGCGGCTTCGTCGGGATGAGCCCGACCCGCGTCCTGGACACCCGCGAGGCCTACAACGTCCCGAACGGCATGGTGCGCCCGCTCGCCGCGCAGGAGTACTACACGACCCCGCTCGTCGCGTTCAGCTCCCACATGCCGCCCACCACCTACCCGGTGGTGCCCGCCGACACCACGGCCGTGGTGATCAACGTGACCGCGACCAACCCGACCGCGAACGGCTACCTCTCGCTCAGCGCCGCCCCGGGGGCGCCCGGCAGCAGCCCGGCCGCTTCCAGCCTCAACTTCGCACCGGGCCAGACGGTCTCCAACCTGGTCACGGTCGCGGTCACCCCGGGCACCAGACCGACCATCACCGTCTTCAACAGCGCCGGCACCACCGACGTGGTCCTCGACGTGGTCGGCTTCTACCGCCCGGCCGCCACCGACCGGCACACCGCGCTGACCCCGACACGCCTCGCCGACAGCCGCACCGACGGCACCGGCCCGCTCGGCTGGGGCTCGGTCCGGACGATCCAGGTCGCCAAGCCCGAGCTGGGCACGGCCGACGCCCACGCGGTGGTCCTCAACGTCACCGCCACCGACCCCACCATGAACAGCTTCCTGACCGTCTACCCGGACGGGCCGGCGGGTCGCCCGTACCAGGGCTCCAACGTCAACTTCCTCGCGGGCCGGACCGTTCCGAACCAGGTGGTGGTGCCGGTCGGCGCCAACGGGACGATCGACATCTACAACCACGTCGGCTCGGTCAACGTGATCGTCGACCTCGTCGGCTACTACGGCCCCTCGGGCACCAGCCTGTTCCGCGCCCTCAAGACGCCCGTCCGGACCTCCGACACCCGCGTCACCGGGTCGCCGCTGGCGGCCTACTCGACCGAGCAGGTCCCGGCGGTCGCCTCCGACGGCTCCACCCCGGACGTCACGGCCGTCGAGGCCAACACCACGGTCACCGACGTCTCCAGCCCCGGGCACCTCACGGTGTTCCCGGGCGGGAACACCGTCCCCGACACCTCCACCGTCAACGTCGACCCCGGCCTGACCGTCGCCAACTCCGCGACCACCGGGGTGGCCGCGGACGGCACCTACTCCATCCACAACCACGGCGGCCCGGTGGACGTCATCACCGACCTGACCGGCTACTTCACCACCAGCTGAGCGAACCGGCGCCGGGCCCGCCGTCCGAGCACCTCCGGACGGCGGGCCCCTGCCGCGCGGACGTCAGACCGGCCAGCGCTCCCCGCGCCAGGCGGCGTCCCAGAACATCCACTCGTAGCGCGAGGTGGTGACGAAGTGCTCGACCACCTTGCGGCGCTCAACGGCGGAGAGCTCCTCGCCGAGCCGGTCGGTGAGCGCCAGCACCCGGCGCACCACGGACTGGAAGGCCTCGTCGCCGTAGGTGGCGATCCACTTGGCGTACAGCGGGTCGGGGGAGCCCTGGGCGAGCAGCGCCTCGCCGACCCGGGCGTAGATCCAGTAGCAGGGCAGCACCGCGCCGAGCGCCTCGGCGAAGGACCCGCCGTAGACGGTGGCCAGCAGGTAGCTGGTGTAGGCCCGGGTGGTGGGCAGCACCGGCTCGGCGGCGGCCTCCTCGGCGGTGCCGCCGAAGGCCGTGAGGAACTCGGCGTGCATGCCCTGCTCCGCGGCCAGCGCGCCGACCGCGTCGCCGGCGAAGGCCCGGACGTCCGCCTCGCCGGGTGCCTTGGCAGCGCAGACGGCGAGCGCGCGGGCGTAGTCGCGCAGGTAGTGCGAGTCCTGGACGACGAAGTGGCGGAAGGCCTCGCGCGGCAGGGTGCCGTCGGTGAGGCCGCCGATGAAGGGATGGGCGAGGATCTCGGCGTAGACCGGCTCGATCGACGCCCAGAGTTCCTCGGTCAGGGTCCTGGTGCTCATGCTGCGACCCTAAGCGCTCAGTCCTCCGGCGGGGAGAACACCACCAGCACCCGCAGCTCCTCGGTGATGTGGTGGAACCTGTGCGGGGTGCCGGCCGGCACGTACGCCACGGTACCGCGCGCGACGGTCGCGGTCTCGGCGCCGACGGTCAGCTCGGCGCGGCCGCTGATCACCTGGTAGATCTCGTCCTGCTCGTGCGCGGTCTGCGGGTCGGTGTCGCCGGGGGAGAGCGCGTACAGCCCGGCGGACATCCGCGGCTCGCGCAGGAAGCGCAGGTACGCGCCGTCGTTGGCCGCCCGCTCGGCGTCCAGTTCGTCCAGCCGGAACAGCTTCACCGCTGCCGTCCTCCCTCGTCCGTCCACCGCGTGGACCAGGTGCATTCAACACCAACTCGTCCGACGGGAGCTTCCCCCCGGGCTGGGCGCCTGCCAGGCTTGGGCCGCATGAAGGGTTTCGTCATCAAGACACTGATCAACGCGGCGGCCATCTGGGTCGCCGCCTGGATCGTCAGCGGCATCCAGCTCGGCGAGGGCAGGGCCGACTGGCAGCACAAGGCCCTGACGGTGCTCGCCGTCGCCGTGGTCTTCGGCGTCATCAACTGGCTGATCAAGCCGGTGGTGAAGCTGTTCTCGCTCCCGCTGTTCATCCTCACGCTCGGCCTGATCACCTTCGTGATCAACGCCCTGATGCTGCTGCTGACCTCCTGGGCGTCCACCAAGCTGTCGCTGGACTTCCACGTGGTCAACTTCGGCTCCGCACTGGTCGGTTCGCTGATCATCAGCCTGGTCGCCTGGGGCCTGCACCTGGCCCTGGACGACGACTGACCACCGCCGTGCGCGGATCCGAAGCGGCCCGCGCACGGATGCGAAAGGGGCCCGTGACCGGGTGGCTCCACCCGGTCCGGGCCCCTTCGTCGTTCGGAACGCCGAACGGATGCACCCGACCGGTCGGCGTTTCGATCCCCGCCCGGTGCGGGAGACTCCCGCACAACGCTCCAGCCCCGGAGGTCGCCATGGGCCCCGACAACCGCACCCCGCCACCGCGCCCGGTCGTCAAGCGCACGGCCCGGGCGATCCTGCTGGAGCTGGACCCGGACGATCCGCACGGCCCGGCCTCGATCGTGCTGATCCGACGGGTCCGGCCCGGGGCGGCGCACCCGTACTGGATCACCCCCGGCGGCGGGGTCGAGCGCGACGACCGGACGGTCGTCGAGGCGCTGCACCGCGAGGTGGACGAGGAACTCGGCGGCAAGGTCGTGGACGTGGTGCCCGCCTTCGTCGACACCATCAGCCACACCCACCACGACGACGGCACCCTGCTGCACCCGCACGGGGTCAAGGTGCAGCACTTCTTCGTCTGCCGGCTGGCCTCGATGGACCTCAGCCGCCGGCACGGGCCCGAGGTGTCGGACCCGAACGGCGAGTACGAGGTGGTCCGGCTGCCGTTCACCCGCGAGGGCGTGACCTCGGTGAACGTCGTCCCGCCCAAGCTGCGGGCGTACCTGGCGGCCAACATCGAGGGCATCCGCGCGCTCCTCGCACCCGACCTGGGGTGATCACCGGGAAGCCAGGTCGCCCACCAGGTCGTGCCGGATCCGCCCGGCCGGCACACCCGCCCGCAGCAGCGCCTCGACGCCGCGGCGGACCATCGCGGGCGGCCCGCTGAGCACCGCGTCGCGGCCCGCCCAGGAGCCGAACCGGCCCACCACCTCGGGAAGTTCACCGGTCAGCGCACCCTCGCCCGACCCGGCGCCGGACAGCACCGGCCGCACGGTCAGCCAGGGGTTGCGGGCGGCCAGCTCGCGCAGCCCGTCCAGCGCGTACAACTCGGCGGCGCGGCGGGCCCCGTAGAACACCTCGACGCTGCGGCCGGACACACCGTGCTCGGCCGCCTCCTCGACCAGGGCGCGGATCGGCGCGATGCCGGTGCCGCCGCCGAGGCAGAGCAGATCGGCGCCGGCGCCGTGGTCGACGGTCATCTCGCCGGCCGCCGGGCCCAGCCGCAGCACGTCCCCGGGCGCGGCCCGGTGCACCAGCGCGTTGCTCACCCAGCCCGCCTGGACGGCCTTGACGTGGAAGGTCAGCAGCCCGTCCGGACGGGGCGCGGCGGCGAAGGAGTAGTGCCGCCAGACCCGCGGCCACCAAGGCGTCTCCAGACTGCAGTACTGGCCGGCCCGGAACGGGTACGCCTGGTCCGGGCGGACGGTGACCACCGCGACGTCCCGGGTGCGGCGCTCGTGCCGAACCACCTCGCCCTGCCACCAGGGCGGCGAGGTGCGGGCGGCCTCCTCGGCGGCCTCGATCATGATGGTGGAGATCAGTCGGTAGGCCCGGCGCCAGGCCAGCTCGGTGTCGGCGTCCCAGCGGCCGCCCGCGTACCTGGCCAGCGCCTGCACCAGGCATTCCCCCACCGGGGCGTAGTGGCCGGTCAGGGTGCCGTAGCGGCGGTGACCGCGGCCGAGCGCGCTCAGCCCGACGCGCAGCGCCGCCGGGTCCTCGGCGCCGCGGGCGGCGGACAGCAGGGCGCGGAACAGCCGGTCGCGCTGGACGTCCATGGCAGCCGGGAAGAGCGAGCGGACCTCGGGATGGTGCAGGAAGAGCAGCGCGTAGAAGTACGCGGTGGCCCGGTCGGCGACCGGCTCGACCACCGCGAGGCTGGCCCGGATCAGCTCGACGTCCCGTGCGGTCAGGGGGAGCTCGGCGGCGGGGCTGCTCTGCGTGGCGCCGACCTGTGCGGCGCCGACCTGTGCGGCGCCGATCTGTGCGGCGCCGATCTGTGCGGCGCCGATCTGCCCGGAGGGGAGCTCGGCCGGGAGGTGCCAGGCGGATGGCTGCGCGGCCCAGGCCTCGCTCCAACTGTCGCCCGGTCCAGCCCAGTTGAGGCTGGGAGCATCGGCGAACAGGGGCTGGAAGGCGAAGGCGGTGCCGGTGGTCGAGGGCGGCTCGGGGTAGCTCGGCGCGGGGACGGCCGGCGGCTGGGCGGGCCGGTCCGGGATCACCGGGTGGACAGGCGCGGGGCTCATGACGGGCGCGGCTCCGAGCGCGGGCGCGGCCGTCTCCGCGAGGTCCGTCACCGGTGGCAGGACGGCCGTCGGCGCGTCCGCCGCGACCAGCGGGGGGAGGTCCGGCGGGTCCAGCGGCATCGGCGGCCGGACGGACTGCGCCTCGATCGGGGCCTGCGCCACCGCCGGTTCGGGCGGCAGCTCCGGCAGGCCCGGGACGGAGGCGGCCCCCGCCGAGCCGTGCCTGGTGCGGATCAGGAGTGTTCTACGGGACTTCACCGCTACGTTTCGAGTACCCAAGAGAATCGTTTCGCCTCCGGCCGGCCTGCGCCACCACCTGGCTTGTCTCTGCTGACGCCTAGGCAGCGTGGCACGCCCGAACTGCTCATCCGACGAATCACGCGAAGCCCGGACACCCGGCCCGGGAACGCGCTACTCTCGCTCGATCGGCGGTCGCCCTGAGTGCCGAGCAGCACACCCAGGGCGACCCCGCCCTGATCAGGCCCCCGCCCTGATCAGAGCCGTCCACTCACAGCCGCCCGCTCACAGCTGCCGCAGCAGCATCCCCGGCTGCTCGACGCAGTCCGCGACGAAGCGCAGGAACCCACCGGCCGTCCCGCCGTCGCAGACCCGGTGGTCGAAGGTGAACGACAGCTGCGTCACCTCGCGCACCGCCAACTCACCGCCGTACACCCAGGGTTTGGCCACGATCCGGCCGACCCCGAGCATCGCCGCCTCGGGGTGGTTGAGGATCGGGGTGGAGCCGTCCACGCCGAACACCCCGTAGTTGTTCAACGTGAAGGTGCCGCCGGTCAGTTCGGCCGGGGTGAGCGAGCCCTTACGGGCCGCTTCGGTCAACCGGCCCAGCTCCTCGCCGAGTTGCTCGGTGCTGCGGGCGTGCGCGTCCCGCACCACCGGGACGACCAGGCCGCGTTCGCCCTGTGCGGCGAAGCCCAGGTGCACCGCCGAATGCCGGATGATGCCCGAACCGTCCTCGTTCACACTGGAGTTGAGCTCGGGGAAGCGCGCCAGCGCGACCGTGCAGATCCGGGCCAGCAACGCCAGTACGCTCACCTTCGGGCCCGGCGTCGCGTTCAACTGCCGCCGCAGCGCCATCAGTTCGGTGGCGTCGACGTCCACCCAGCAGGTCGCGGCGGGAATCTCCCGGTGACTGCGGCTGAGCTTCTCGGCCACCGCCTTGCGCAGTCCGCGCAGCGGGACGACACCCTCCTGAGCCGCCGGAGCGACGGCGGGCGCGGCGACCGCCGGGACCGCCACCTTGGCCGCGACCGCCCGTTCGACGTCCGCGCGCATGATCAGCCCGTCCGGCCCGCTCCCGGCGAGCGCGGCCAGATCGACCCCCTGCTCCCGGGCCAGTCGCCGCACCAGCGGCGAGATCACCGGCACCACGACCGGAGCGGCCGGAGCGGCGGGCGCGGCAGGCGCGGCAGGAGCCGGAGCAGCGGCGACCGCAACCGGCGCAGCAGCAGCCGTAGCCGGAGCCCCGACCCGACGCCGCCGCCCGCCCTTGCTCTCGACGACCCCGTACCCCACCAACGGCCGCTCGACCTCAGCGGCGGCCGCGGCGACCGGCGCCTCGGGAACAGCCCCCTCCGTCGGCGCCCCCGCGACCGCGACCGTCACCAGCGGCGCGCCCACGGCGATCTCCTCGCCGAGCTCGCCGTACCGCGCGGTGACCACCCCGCCGTACGGGCAGGGCACCTCCACCACGGCCTTGGCCGTCTCGACCTCCACCACCGGCTGGTCGACCGCGATCACCTCGCCGACCTCGACCATCCAGCGGACCACCTCCGCCCCGGTGAGTCCCTCACCGAGGTCGGGCAGCCTGAACTCCCGTACGACGGGCATCATCCTCAGTCCTCCCACTGCAGCCGGGCGACCGCGTCCAGGATCCGGTCCACCCCGGGGAGGTGGTGGTGCTCCAGCATCGGCGGCGGGTACGGGATGTCGAAGCCGGTGACCCGCACCACGGGCGCGGCCAAGTGGTGGAAGCAGCGCTCGGTGACCCGCGCGGCGATCTCCGCGCCGGTGCCGCCGAAGCCGCTCGCCTCGTGCACCACCACGGCCCGGCCGATCGAGCGCACCACCCGGGTGACCGTCTCGTCGTCGAAGGGCACCAGGGTGCGCAGGTCCAGCACCGCGAGGTCCCAGCCCTCGGCCTTCGCCGCCTCGGCCGCCTCCAGGCAGACCGGCAGCGAGGGGCCGTAGGTGATCAGTACGGCGGAGGTGCCGGTGCGCCGCAGCACGGCCCGGCCGATCGGCTCGACCGGCGCGGCCGGGTCGAACTCGGCCTTGCCCCAGTAGAGCCGCTTGGGCTCCAGGAACACCACCGGGTCGTCGGAGGCGATCGAGGCGCGCAGCAGCCCGTACGCGTCCGCCACCGTCCCCGGGGTGACCACGTGCAGGCCCGGGGTGCTGGTGTAGTAGGCCTCGGAGGCGTCGCTGTGGTGCTCGACGCCGCCGATGCCGCCGCCGTAGGGGATGCGCACGGTGATCGGCAGCGGGAGCTTGCCCGCCGTGCGGTTGCGCATCTTGGCGACGTGCGAGAACAGCTGTTCCAGCGCCGGGTAGGCGAAGGCGTCGAACTGCATCTCGACCACCGGGCGCAGCCCGTACATCGCCATGCCGATCGCGGTACCGAGGATGCCGGCCTCGGCCAGCGGGGTGTCCAGGCAGCGCTCGGGGCCGAACTCGGCGGTGAGCCCGTCGGTGATCCGGAAGACGCCGCCGAGCCGTCCGACGTCCTCGCCGAGCACGTGCACCGTCGGGTCCTCGCGCATGGCGTCCCGCAGGGCGGAGTTGAGCGCCTGCGCCATCGACGCGGTGCGTACACCAGAGGGGTGCCCCGCAGCGGCTCGGCCGAGGGTGGGGGTGGGAGACGGGTGGGAAGCGGTGGACATCAGTGCTGCACCTCGGCCTCGGCGGCCAGCTCGGCGGACAACTGGGCGGCCTGCTCCCGCAGTTGCGGGGTGGGCTCGGCGTAGACGTGGGCGAACAGCGCCATCGGGTCGAGCTCCGGGTCGGCGTGGAACTCGGCCCGCATCCGGGCCGCCAGCGCCTCCGCCTCGTCCGCCGCCTCCTGCACCAACTGGTCGTCCAGCACGTCGAGTTCGCGCAGCGCGCGCTCCATCAGCAGGATCGGGTCGTGCTCCCGCCAGGCGTCCACCTCGGGCTCGGTGCGGTAGCGGGTGGCGTCGTCGGCGTTGGTGTGGGCCTCGATCCGGTAGGTCAGCGCCTCGATCAGGGTCGGGCCCTCGCCGCTGCGGGCGCGGTCGACCGCCTCGCCGAGCACGGAGTGCAGCGCGGGAGCGTCGTTGCCGTCGACCAGTCGGCCGGGCATGCCGTAGCCGACGGCCTTGTGGGCCAGGCTGGGCGCGGCGGACTGGGCGCTGAGCGGGACGGAGATGGCGTAGCCGTTGTTCTGCACCAGGAAGACCACCGGGGCCCGGAGCACGGCCGCGAAGTTCAGCGCCTCGTGGAAGTCGCCCTCACTGGTGCCGCCGTCGCCGAGCATGGCCAGCGCGACCACCGGCTCGCCGCGCAGCCGGGCGGCGTGCGCCAGTCCGACGGCGTGCGGCGCCTGGGTGCCGAGCGGGGTGCAGAGCGGGGCGGTGCGGCTGGCGCGCGGGTCGTAGCCGGTGTGGGCGTTGCCGCGCAGCAGGGTCAGCGCCTCCAACGGGTCGACGCCCCGGGAGACCACGGCGAGGGTGTCGCGGTAGCTGGGGAAGAGCCAGTCGCGCTCGCCGAGCACCAGCGCGGCGGCGACCTGGCAGGCCTCCTGGCCGGTGGAGGCGGGGTAGACGGCGAGGCGGCCCTGCTTGGTGAGGGTGGTGGCCTGCTGGTTGTAGCGGCGGCCGACCACCAGTCGGCGGTAGAGCTCGCGCAGCAGCGCCGGGTCGTACTTCTCCAGCGCGGGGGTGCCGAGCACCCGGACGGGGGAGACGTCCGGGAGGAGCGGGGCCGGATCGGTGCGCGGGGCGGTGGCTCCGGGCAGCCAGCCGGGCACCGCGGTGTGGTGTCTGTGGTCGAGAACGGTCATCTCGGGGCACCTCCTGGGGTGGCGGGGGCTCCCTACCGATTGTTCGGTCGTCTGTTCATCTTGACCAGAACCGTGACAAGGTGGTGGACATTCGGCCTGTGCGGGGGTCGACTGGTGGCAGTGCGTCCAATCGGTGAGGGTGGGGGGTCATGTCGGCTGAACAGATGTCCAGACTCGACCGGGTCGACCGGTCGATCCTGCGGCTGCTGCAGCAGGACGGTCGCGCCTCGATCCGCTCGGTGGCCGAGCGGGTCCACGTGTCCCGGGCCAATGCGTACGCCCGGATCTCCAGGATGGTCGAGGACGGCATCATCCGCGGCTTCACTGCCAGGGTGGACCACGAACGGGCCGGTCAGGGCGCGTCCGCGTACATCACCCTGAAGATCGTCCAGAACTCCTGGCGCACCGTGCGCGAGCAGCTGCTGGAACTGCCCGGGGTCGCCCACATCGCCCTGGTCGGCGGGGACTTCGACGTACTGCTGCTGGTGCACACCGCCGACAACCACGCCCTGCGGGAGCTGGTGCTCAACCGGATCCAGTCCATCCCACAGGTACTTGGCACACGAACCATGCTGGTGTTCGAGGAGACCGACCAGGTGCCGCCTGATTAGGCGCCCTTCGCCTCCGGGGCGCGCCAAGCGTCAGGTGCGCGCGAGCCGTCAGGTGCGCGCCAACCGTCAGGTGCGCGCCCGCAGCCCGTCGAAGGCCAGGTGCACCACCGCGTCCGCGACCCCGTCGGCCGCCTTCAGCCCCGGCCGGTACCACTCCACGATCGAGTTGATCATCCCGAACAACAGCCGGGTGGCCAGCCGCGGCTCCACGTCCGCGCGCAGCGCGCCGTCCGCGACCGCCGCCCGCAGCAACTCGGCGACCTGGTGGTCGAAGTCCCGCCGGCGCTCCAGCGCCCACAGCTCGGTGGCCGTGTTGCCGCGCACCCGCAGCAGCAGCGTCACGTACGGCAGCTCCGCCAGCAGCACCTCGGCGGTGCGCCGCACCACGTGCTCCAGCCGCTCCACCGCCGGCCCCTGCACCGCGGCCGGCTCGGCCAGGATCGCGAACAGCCCGTCCAGCGCCCGCCCCACGGCCAGCCGCAGCAGCTCCTCCTTGCCGCGGACGTGGTGGTAGATGGAGGACTTGGAGATCCCGGCCGCCCGGGACAGGTCCTCCATCGAGGTGCCGTCGTAACCGCGCTCGTTGAACACGTCGACGGTCACCGCGAGCAGCGACTCGACGGTGTAGGCGGTGCGCGTGGTGTGGTCGGCCATCCTCCGAGTATCCCCGGCCGCCCCGGACCCCACGCGATCGGGTCGGTCGGTCCGTACCGGGCCGCTCGGTCCATGCCCGGCCCGGTACGGACCGCCTAGACTTCGGCGGACGATCGTCCACGTCCAGCAGGCTGGGGTCCACCGCTGATGAACGCAATACCGGCAGTCTCCTCCGACGTGCCCGAGCAGCGCAGCGAGGAGCCGGAGGGCGTCCCGGACACCTGGCAGGAGCGCGCCCGCGCGCTGGTGGTCCGCTTCGGCCCGGCCGTGTGGTGCTACGCGGTGCTCAAGCTGATCGGCTTCACCGTGTTCATGAAGCTGCTCTCCTTCGCCGGGGACTACGCCAAGAAGCCGGCCCGGTTCGGCGGCGGCGCCAACACCTGGGACGTGCTGGCCAGCTGGGACGGCTGGTGGTACCAGCAGGTCGCACAGTTCGGCTACCACCCGGCGCTGATCCCGGTCCCGGGCGGGCAGCCCGGCTTCAGCATCGAGCAGAACTCGGCCGCCTTCTTCCCGCTCTACCCGGGCCTGATGCGGCTGACCTCGGACGTCACCGGGCTCGGCCTGTACGGCGCCGGGATGCTGGTCTCGATCCTGGCCTCGCTGTTCGCCGCCGCCGGAATCTACGCCGTGGTGGACCGGATGTCCGGCCCCCGGGCGGGCGTGATCGCCGCCGGGATCTGGGCGATCGCCCCGGGCTCGGGCGCCGAGTGGGCGGTCTACTCGGACTCCCTGTTCGTCGCGCTGGCCGCCTGGGCCTGCTACTTCGTGATGACCAGGCAGTGGGTCACGGCCGGGGTGATCACCCTGATCGCCGGGCTCAACCGGCCGACCGCGGCGGCGCTGATCGGCGCGGTCGGCCTGGCCGCGCTGGTCGAGCTGTACCGGCGGGAGAGCGGCGTGCTGCGCCCGCTGGCGGCGATGCTGCTGGCCCCGGTCGGCCTGCTCGGCTACGTGGCCTGGGTGGGCTGGCGGACCGGCGAGTGGGGCGGCTACTTCCGGCTGCAGCACGACGCCTGGCTGCACTACTTCGACTGGGGCCAGGGCACCTGGCACTCGATCCGCGGCGTGCTGCTGGGCCGCAGCGACTACCCCTTCGCCTTCCCGGTGCCGGACCTGCTGGCCACCCTGATCGTGTTCAGCCTGCCGGTGCTGATCGTGCTGCTGATCCGGCTGCGCCCGCCGCTGGTGCTGACCGCCTACACGCTGGCCACGATCGTCTCGGTGCTCGGCAGCCTGGGCATCTTCGGCAACGTCTCGCGCTACCTGCTGCCGGCGTTCCCACTGTTCATCGCGCTCGCGGTGGGGATGCGCAAGCTCAGCTGGCCGGTGCTGGCCGCCGTGCTGGGCACCGGCGCGGTGGCCTCCGGCTGGTACGCCGGGTACGTCCTCTTCGAGCTCGGCGTGCCGTAACCACGACGCGCACGAAGCAGCAGGGGGCGCGTCCGCCGAGGACGCGCCCCCTGCTTTTCTGTCGGGATCCGACCCCTGCACCCTCTTGAGCCGACCGATCGTTCGGTTACTCTGTGAGGTGTCCCGTCCTCCCCTCTGAGGAGCGCACAGATGTCCGCAGCGGTCACCCACCCCCTCGTCAGCGAGCTGGTCGAGCGCCACCAGGCCACCCTGGACGCCGCGCTCGCCGCCGCCGCGAAGCGCGACTACTGGTCCCCGTACCCCGAGTTCCCCAAGGCCTACGGCGAGACCGGCCCGGCGGACGGCAAGGCCGCCTTCGACGCCCTGCTCGGCAAGCCCTTCGCCATGGAAGGCCACCCCACCGACGGCGACCAGGTCGGCGGCGAGGCCTCCCCGTACGGCGTCGAGCTGGGCATCACCTATCCGCACGCCGACCCGGACGCGCTGATCGCCGCGATGCGCGCCGCCCAGCCCGGCTGGGCCGCCGCCTCCCCGCTGGAGCGCGCCGCCGTCTGCCTGGAGATCCTGCACCGGATCAACGCCCGCTCGCACGAGTTCGCCCAGGCCGTCATGCACACCACCGGCCAGGCCTACGGCATGGCCTTCCAGGCCGGCGGCCCGCACGCCCAGGACCGCGGCCTGGAGGCCGTCACCTACGCGTACGCCGAGCAGACCCGGCTGCCCGAGCAGGCCGGCTGGACCAAGCCGCAGGGCAAGCGCGAGCCGCTGGTGATGACCAAGGAGTTCACCGTCGTGCCGCGCGGCCTCGCGCTGCTCATCGGCTGCAACACCTTCCCCACCTGGAACGGCTACCCGGGCCTGTTCGCCTCCCTGGCCACCGGCAACCCGGTGCTGGTCAAGCCGCACCCGCGGGCCGTGCTGCCGCTCGCGCTGACCGTCGCGATCGCCCGCGAGGTGCTCACCGAGGCCGGCTTCGACCCCAACCTGGTCTGCCTCGCCGCCGAGCACGAGGGCGGCACCGTCGCCCAGACCCTCGCCGTGCGGCCCGAGATCAAGATGATCGACTACACCGGCTCGACCACCTTCGGCGACTGGCTGGAGGAGCACGCCAGGCAGGCGCAGGTCTACACCGAGAAGGCCGGTGTCAACGCGGTGGTGATCGACTCCACCGACGACTACAAGGGCATGCTCGGCAACCTGGCCTTCGCGCTCTCGCTCTACAGCGGCCAGATGTGCACCACCCCGCAGAACCTGCTGATCCCGCGCGGCGGCATCGGCACCGACCAGGGCGACAAGTCCTTCGACCAGGTGGTCTCCGACCTCGCCGCCGCCATCGAGGGCCTGCTCTCCGACGACGCCCGCGCCGCCGCCATCCTCGGCGCCGTGGTCAACCCGGGCGTGCTGCAGCGCTCGGCCGCCGCGGCCGGCGGCGAGTACGGCGAACTCGCCCTCGCCCCGCGCGCGGTGACCTCGCCCGACTTCCCCGGCGCGACCGTCCGCACCCCCGCGCTGATCAAGCTCAACGCCGACAAGCCGGACGACCGCTCGGTGTTCCGCAGCGAGTGCTTCGGCCCGGTCTCCTTCGCCGTCGCCGTCGAGTCCACCCCCGCCGCCGTGGAGCTGCTGCGCACCACCGTCCGGGAGAAGGGCGCGATGACCGCCTCCGGCTACACCACCTCGCCCGAGGTGGAGGCCCTGCTGGTCGAGGCCGCGCTGGACGCCGGCGTCTCGCTCTCGCTCAACCTCACCGGCGGCGTCTACCCCAACCAGACCGCCGCCTTCTCCGACCTGCACGGCACCGGCGCCAACCCGGCCGCCAACTCGGCCTACTGCGACGGCGCCTTCGTCGCCAACCGGTTCCGCACGGTGGAGATCCGCCGGCACAGCTGAGCCGGCGCACGGGCGGTACCCGGTCCCCCGGTGGTCATCGGCCACCGGGGGACCGGCGGTTCACAGCGATCGCGGGGCCCGGGATGATGGAGGCTGGGAGAGCGCCGGAAACGGCGTCCAACCGCCCTCCGAACAACGGGAGCTGAATACATGACCGTGAAGCCGACGACCGAGACCGACGTCGTCATCGTCGGTGCCGGACCGACCGGACTGCTGCTGGCCGGCGACCTCGCCGCCGCCGGAGTCGGCGTCACCGTCCTGGAGAAGCGCACCGCCGAGTCCAACCTGACCCGCGCCTTCGCCGTGCACGCCCGCAGCCTGGAGCTGCTGGACGCCCGGGGACTGGCCGACGAGCTCATCGCCACCGGCCGCCCGCTCGGCTCGCTGCGGATGTTCAACCGCGCCGTGATCGACCTCAGCCCGATGCCCACCCGCTTCCCGTTCGTCCTGATCACCCCGCAGTACAACGTCGAACGGCTGCTCCAGGACCGCGCCGAGAAGGCGGGCGCCACGATCGTGCGCGGCGCCGAGGTCACCGGACTGCGCCAGGACGCCGAGGGCGTCACCCTGGAGACCCGCGACGGGCAGGCCCACCGCGCCCGGTACGCGGTCGGCACCGACGGCGTCCGCTCCGCGGTCCGCGACCTGCTGGGCATCCCCTTCCCCGGCGAGGCCGTGGTCGACTCGGTGCTGCTGGCCGACGTCCGGCTGGAGCGCGAGCCCGCCGACGCGATCGCCGTCGGCGCCAACAAGAGCGGCTTCTCCTTCATCGCCCCGTTCGGCGACGGCTGGTACCGGGTCATCGCCTGGGACCGCCACGAGCAGTACACCGACGGCGCCACCCCCACCCCCGAGCAGCTCACCGCGATCGTCCTGGCCACCCAGGGCGAGGACTACGGCCTGCACGACGTGCGGTGGAGCTCCACCTTCCACAGCGACGAGCGCCAGGCCCCCAACTACCGCTCCGGCCGGGTCTTCCTGGCCGGCGACGCCGCCCACTGCCACTCCCCGGCCGGCGGCCAGGGCATGAACACCGGTCTCCAGGACGCCGCCAACCTCTCCTGGAAGCTCGCCGCCGCCCTCCAGGGCCGGGCCACCGACGCGCTGCTGGACACCTACCAGACCGAACGGCACCCGGTCGGCAAGACGGTGCTGCGCACCTCGGGCGCGCTGATCCGGATCGCCCTCGCCGAGTCCGCCCCCACCCGCGCCCTGCGCGGGGCGCTCACCGCGCTCGGCAGCCACCTCGACCTGTTCAGCGAGCGCGGCGCCCGGCTGGTCTCCGGCATCGAGATCTCCTACCCGGCCCCCAAGGGCGCCCACCCGCAGGTCGGCAAGCGCGTCCCCGACCTGCGGCTGACCGCGCTGAGCAAGCCCGAGGAGGGCGCCCCGGCCGGTCCCGAGCGGCTCTACGAGGCGCTGCGCGCCGGGCGGTTCGTGCTGGTCAGCAACGACGAGCTGGCCGCCGCCGAGCCCTGGGCGGACCGCATGGTCTCCGCCGCCCCCGCCGACCCGCACGGCAAGCTGGCCGACACCGTCCTGCTGATCCGCCCGGACGGCTACGTCGCCTGGGCCGCCGTCGACCCCGGCCAGGGCGAGCTGAGGGACGCCCTCACCACCTGGCTGGGCGCGGGGGTCGCCGAGGCCTGATCGCCCGTCCGTCCCTGATCCCCGCGCCCCGACAGGGGCGCGGGGATCCGCGCGCAGCGGAAGGCGCGGACCCGCACCCGGGCCACGGGCCCCGGACCGCGCGCCACCGCGCCCCGCGCGGCGGCCCGCACCCGCCGACCCTTCGTTCGGTCGTCCCTTAACCCCGCGCCTTCACGTAGTGCCGCGCCGCCTTCGCCCGGTTCCCGCAGACCGCCATCCGGCACCACCGCCGGCGGCCGTTCTGCGAGGCGTCGAAGAAATGCAGAATGCACGCCTCGTGTGCGCACTGCTTCACCCGGCGCGCGCCCTGCCCGAGCAGCGTCAGGAAGTCGTCCACCGCCAGCCAGGGCGCCAGCCACTCCGGCCGGTCGGCCTCCACCCGGTCCTCGGCCCCGCCCGGTCCGGCCGTCCGCCGGATCCGCCCGTGGGCCAGCACCGCGTCCAGTCCCTCGCGCGCCCGTGGGCTCAACTCGCCCTGGCCACGGGCCTCCTGGGCGGCCAGCCGGATCGCCTCGCGGGTCTCGCGGATCGCCGCCAGCCCGGCCTCGTCGGCCGCGCAGCGCCCGCTCAGCCCGTTGCTGGAGAGCCAGATCCCGTACTCCTCGACGCCGGTGAGCAGATCGTTGACGGGTGTCCCGGCCCAGCGCGTGTTGAGCAGGTCGAGCGCGAGCGGCTCACCGATCAGCGGTCGGGGGTCCCTCGGGTCTGCCGTCACGTCAGTCGTCCCTCTCCCTCGGCTCCGCCCGATTCTACGACCGCGCCCCGCACCGCGAATTGGTATGGACCGGCGCCGGAATTCCGGCCATTCACTGTATGGAACCACCGGCCTTCCGGGGGTCCACAGTTGACTGTTTTTTAGCAACGAATTACTTGGTCATGATCCAATCAACGGACTTGTTCTGTCATGTTCTAGCCAGCGTTCTACCCCGGAACGCCCTGGCCCCTTGCCGGCCCCCACAGCCGGCCAGAGGAGGATCCGTTGCGCCCCCGCACCCTTGCCCTCGCCGCGGCGATAGCCGTCCTGCCGCTGACCGCCGTCTCGCTCGGCGTCTCCACCGCGCAGGCCGCCCCCGCCCCGCACGCCACCCCGCGCGTCGCCCTGCCGAACACCGTGAACCCCGCGGTGGCCCACTCGGAGAAGAAGGGCGACGTCCCGGCCGAGCAGCAGATCTCGGTGGCCGTCAGCCTGAAGCTGCGCAACGCCGACGCCCTGGACCGCTTCCTCACCGCGGTCACCACGCCCGGCTCGCCGCAGTTCGGCAAGTACCTGACGCCCGAGCAGTTCTCCGCCCAGTTCGGCCCCGCCCAGCAGGACGTCGAGAAGGTCAAGGCCTACCTGACCGCGCAGGGCCTGACCGTCGGCGACGTCAGCGCCAACCGCCAGGTGGTCAACGCCCACGGCACCGCCGCGCAGATCTCGCAGGCCTTCGGCACCCACGAGAGCTCCTACGTCGACCCGCAGCTGCAGCGCGCGTTCTTCGCCAACGACGACGCCGCCTCCATCCCCGCCGACCTGGCCACCGTGGTCCAGGGCGTGAGCGGCCTGGACAACCACGCGGTGCGCAAGACCCACCTGGCCAAGCCCAACGCGGTCACCCCGAGCGCCGCCACCGCCACCCCGAGCGGCATGAGCCCGGCCCAGTACACCGGCGCCTACAACCTGAACAAGACCGGCGCCGACGGCACCGGCACCACGGTCGCCCTCTGGGAGTTCGACGGCTACACGTCCTCGGACCTGACCACCTACGACTCGCAGTTCGGCCTGACCGGCCCGGCCGTCTCCACCGTCTCGGTGGACGGCGCCAACTACGACTCCGCGCCCGGCCAGGGCCAGGGCGAGGTCGAGCTGGACAGCGAGATCGTCCGCGGCGCGGCCCCCAAGGCCACCCAGCTGATCTACGAGGCCCCGAACAACGACCAGGGCGAGATCGACATGGCCAACAAGATCGTGGCCGACAACAAGGCCTCGGTCATCTCGATCTCCTGGGGCTCCTGCGAGCCGGACACCACCGCCGCCTCGATGACCGCGGTCGACAACGCCTTCAAGCAGGCCGCCGCCCAGGGCATCTCGATCTTCTCCGCCTCCGGCGACGACGGCTCGCGCGACTGCACCCGCTCCACCAGCGGCTCGACCGTCAAGGCCGTCGACTTCCCGGCGTCCAGCCCGCACCAGACCGGCGTCGGCGGCACCAACCTCAAGGTCACCAGCGGCAACACCTACTCCTCGGAGAGCGCCTGGAGCACCGCCGGCGGCGGCGTCTCCACCGTGTTCAACAAGCCGAGCTGGCAGACCGGCACCGGTGTCAGCGGCACCATGCGCACCGTGCCGGACGTCGCCTCCAACGCCGACCCGCAGAGCGGCTTCTCGATCTACACGGCCGGCGCCTGGCAGGTCTACGGCGGCACCAGCGCGGCCGCGCCGCTGTGGTCCGGCTACGCGGCCCAGTTCAACCAGAAGGCCAAGGCCGCCGGGCAGCCGGTCCTCGGCGAGGCCAGCCCCCGCCTGTACTCGGTCGCCAACAGCAGCAGCTACGGCAGCACGTTCCACGACGTGACCACCGGCGCCAACCAGGACTTCTCCGCCAAGGCCGGCTACGACCAGGTCACCGGCTGGGGCTCCCCGGTCGCCGACGCCCTGACCACCGCCCTGCTCGGCGGCAGCAGCGGCACCACCCCGCCGCCCACCGGCGGCTGCACCGCCGCCCAGCTGATCGGCAACGGCGGCTTCGAGAGCGGCACCGCCGCCCCGTGGACCACCTCCTCGGGCGTCATCGACAACAGCACCTCGCAGCCGGCCCACTCGGGCAGCTGGAAGGCCTGGCTGGACGGCTACGGCAGCACCCACACCGACACCCTGTCGCAGACCGTCACGGTCCCGACCGGCTGCGCCTCCGCGACCCTCACCTTCTGGCTGCACATCGACACCGCGGAGACCGGCAGCACCGCGTACGACACGCTGACCCTGCAGGCCAACAACACCACGCTGAAGACCTGGTCCAACGTGAACGCAGCCTCCGGCTACGTGCAGCAGACCCTGGACCTGACCTCCTTCGCCGGCCAGACCGTGACCCTCAAGTTCACCGGTACCGAGGACGGCTCCAACCAGACCAGCTTCGTGATCGACGACGTCGCGCTGAACGTCAAGTGATCACCGGCCGGTAGCTCCACCGAGCACCACCGAGACCCCCGCCGGGGCGGCGCCGTCAGGGCCCGCCCCGGCGGTGTCCGTTTCCGTCCCGGTTCGCGCCGTCCGCCCTCCCGGGTTCCGGTCGTGTTTCCGGACTGTTTCAAGATCGATAACCATCCGGTCGACCTGTCGTGACCACTGTCATACGCGCGACTGATGACGTAGCCTCTCGACCGTGCATAGGGTTCCCCAAAGCTCGGTGAAGCCGCTGGCGGCGCGCCCCGGCGCCGGCCCGGTGCCACCGAACTCACCTGGTGGGGAGGGTCACCGCATGGCCGCACAGCAGCCTCAGGACGCCGCGCGGCTGCGGCTGGTCGGATCGCGTACGGAGCGTCCCGACCCGCCCGCGCCTGCGGCCCCGGCCACGGCCCCCGTGCCGTCCGCCGGACGCCCCACCCCGGCCGGCGGCTTCGCGGACGCCCTGCACCTGGCCATCGAGGCCAGCGGCCTCAGCCTGGACCGGATCCGCGCGGCGCTCGCCGGACGCGGCGTCAGGGTCAGTGTGACGACCCTGAGTTACTGGCGCCGCGGGCGCAGCCAGCCCGAGCGGGCCAGCTCGCTGCGCGCCGTCCACCTGCTGGAGGAGCTGCTCGGCCTGCCGCACAGCTCGCTCTCCTCGCTGCTCGGCCCGCCGCGCCCGCGCGGCCGCTGGGCCGCCGCCGCCAGCATCAGCCACCTCGGGCTGGAGGACGTCTGGCCGGGCGAGCAGGAGATCGCCGCGATCTTCGCCGAACTGGACGCCCCGCCGGCCGGCGAGCTGGAGCGGCTCAGCATCCACGACTCGTACTACGTGGACGCCGAGCGGCGCGCCAACCTGCTCCGGATGCGCCAGGTGGTGCGCGCCACGGTCGGCGGCGTCGGCCGCTGCCTGGTCGTGCACAAGGCCGACGAGGAGGCCACCGGCTGCCCGGAGATCACCTCGGTGCGGCACGGCCGGCTGGGCCGGGTCCGCCGCCGCCCGGAGGTCGGGCTGACCGTCGCCGAGCTGATGCTGGACCGCCCGCTCGGGCTCGGTGACAGCACGGTCTTCGAGTACGAGGTGGAGATCCCGCCGGGCGGCCCGACCATGGAGTACAGCCGCCGCTTCGCCACCCAGGTGCGCGAGTACGTGCTCCAGGTGCACTTCGACCCGGCGGCCGTCCCGGTGCACTGCGAGCGCTACGACCGCGAGCCGGGCGCCGACGTCGACCACCGCCGCGAGCAGCTGTGGATCGGCGCCTCGGCGAGCGCCCACGTGCTGGCCCCGGACCAGCAGCCGGGCCACATCGGCATCCGCTGGGAGTGGGCGTAGCCGCCCTCCCACCCCCAAGCCCCACAGCCCCGTCGGACCGTCAGGTCCGGCGGGGCTGTCGCGTTCCCACCCCGGAGAACCTAACCCCTTCACCCCAGAGAACCGGTTGACGCCCCATCATCTAACCCATAGCCTCATGAGTACCGGTTAGGCAGGGACCTGGCCGGACCACCCCAGCCACAGGAGTGACCAGGCATGTCCAGCACCACCCTGCTCCGCACCCTGCAGACCGGCCACGTGGGCCTGAACGTCACCGACCTGACCCGCTCGATCGACTTCTACCGCGCCGTCCTCGGCCTCCAGCTCGCCCACGAGGGCACCGACCCCGAGCGCCGTTACGCCCTGCTCGGCCGCGACGGCCGTCTGGTGGTCACCCTCTGGCAGCAGAGCACCGGCGCCTTCGCCGCCGCGACTCCCGGCCTGCACCACCTCTCCTTCGAGGTGGAGAGCCTCGACGAGGTCCGCGCCACCGAGCAGCTGCTGCGCGAGCTGGGCGCCGAGTTCGCCTACGACGGCGTCGTCCCGCACGGCGAGGGCTCGGCCTCCGGCGGCATCTTCTTCTCCGACCCGGACGGCATCCGGCTGGAGGTCTACACCCGCACCGGGGTGGACGGGACCGACGCCGAGGCACCCACCACCGACGCCCCGACCTGCGGCTTCTTCTAAGCCGACACCGATCGCAGACCGCCACCGGCGGGCCACGGGGGAGCCCGCCACCGAGCCGAGGGGAGCACGCCATGACGACCGTCAGCACGCCGTACCACGCCGGCGAGCGGGCCGCCCAGGCCCGGGCCGGCCTGACCGAACGGGCCGACCACGCCGGCCGGTCGATCCGCAGCACCGTCCCGGCGGTCGCCGCCCGCTTCCTCACCGAACGGCGGATGCTGGTGGTCGGCGCCGCCGACCCCGACGGCCGGATCTGGGCCACCCAGCTGGCCGGCCCGGCCGGCTTCCTGCAGGCCGCGGACGAGCGGACGATGACGGTCGCCGCCCGCCCGGCCGGGGCCGACCCGCTGGCCGAGGCGCTGGCCCGGCCGGCCCGGGTCGGCACCATCGCCCTGGACCCGGCCGGCCGCCGCCGGATGCGGCTCAACGGCCGCTCGACGCCGGACGACCGGGGCGGGCTGACGATCCACGCCGAGGAGGTGGTCTCCAACTGCCCGAAGTACATCCAGCGCCGCACCCCGCTGGACCGCCCCGGCGCGGGCACGCCCCGTGCGGCCGCCGCCGGCCCGGTGCTGTCCACGGCGCAGCAGCTGGCCGTGGCCACCGCGGACACCTTCTTCATCGCCACCGCCGGCCCGGAGGGCAGCGTGGACGCCTCGCACCGCGGCGGCTTCCCCGGCTTCCTGGAGGCGGTCGGGCCGGACCGGGTGCGCTGGCCGGAGTACCGGGGAAACAGCATGTTCATGACGCTCGGAAACCTGGAGCTGGACCCTCGGGCCGGCCTGCTGCTGCCCGACTGGGAGACCGGCGGGGCACTGCTGGTCACCGGCGAGGCCCGCGCCGACTGGTCCGAGCAGGCCCGGGAGTCCGCCCCGGGCGCCGAGCGGATGGTCGAACTGACCGTCACCGGCGTGCTGGAACTCGCCGACGCCACCCCGCTGACCTGGACCGGTCCCGAGTACTCGCCCGCCAACCCGCGCTGAGCCGCCGTCGGGTCCGCACCGGCAGCAGCAGCGACGGCGGCACCCCGCTGCCGCCCCCGCGCTGAGCCGCCCCCGCCCTCCCGGGCGCGCGGCACTCCGGCCCCGGCCCGGACACCTGGCGCAGGCCGTCCTCCCGACGCCCCGTCCTCAGCGCCTGCCGGACTGCCAGTGGAACAGGCCCATCGCGACACTGGTCGCCAGGTTGAAGCTGGACACCCCCGGCTGCATCGGCACCGCGACCAGCTGGTCGGCGCGGGCCTTGAGCTCCGCCGAGACGCCGTGCCGCTCGGTGCCGAAGGCGAGCAGCGCGTCGTCCGGGAACGGCACGTCCCGGATGTCCGCGCCCTCCGGGTCCAGCACGTACAGGGGCCCGGCGGGCAGCTCCGGCAGGCTCAGCCGCTCGACGGCGGTCGCGAAGTGCAGCCCGGCGCTGCCGCGCAGCACGGTCGGGTGCCAGGGGTCCAGATCGCCGGTGGTCACCACCCCGGTGGCGCCGAACCCGGCCGCCAGCCGGATCACCGCCCCGACGTTGCCCAGGTTGCGCGGGTTCTCCAGCAGCACCACCGGCGCCCTGCGCGGCCGGTGCGCCAGCACCGCCCGGTTGGCCTCGACGGACGGCCGGACGGCCAGCGCGATCACCCCGGTCGGGTGCAGCCGGGGCGCCAGCGTCCGCAGCCGGGTCTCCGGCAGCTCCACCGCGAGCCCGTCCAACGCCGGGACGACGTCCTCGGCCAGCTCGGCGGCGAGCGCCAGCAGCGCCGACCGATCGGCCGTCAGCACCCGGCGGACGTCACCACCGAAGCGCAGCGCGTGCTTCAGCGCGTGGAACCCGTCCAACAGCACCGCCCCCGGCTCCCCCTCGGCCGTCCGCCACGCCCGCACCAGCTCCTCGTCCATGCCGCTCATGCTCCCACCCCGCCTACCGCGCCTCCGAACTCCCCCGCAGAGCCCGCTCCAGATCCCGCAAAGCCACCCCCAGCAACCGCGTCCCCGCCCGCACCACATCCCGCTGCACCCCCGCCGGCACCTCCGCCAGCCGCTCCTCCAACCGCGCCTGCGCCTCCCGCACGGCCCCGAACTCCACCGGTCGCCCCGTCAGCAGCGCCCCCGCCGCCAGCGCCGTCGCCAGCTGCAGCTCCTCCGCGTACTCCGCCGCCCCCGGCACGGGATCCGCGTCGGCGGCCGGCAGGTGCGCCTCCAGCAGCACCGCCGCCCGCCCGAGGTGTCCGACCGCCGCCCGGGCCCGGTCGATCTGGCGCCGGCTCACCCCGGTCAGCCCGGACTCGTGCCGACCCGGTTCGGCGTCGGCCCGCTGCATGGCCTGGATCAGCTCGGAGCGCGCCTCCCGCGAGTCCAGCAGTGCCGACCGCACCACCCGCCCCCGGGGCGCCGCCGGCTGCTCGTAACAGGCGACCACGGCCGCCGCGTACCGCCCGGCCGCCGCCAGCCATTCGGCGAGCCGCTCCCCGAGCCGCGCGGTCTGCCAGGTGGGGAACAGCGCGTACGTCAGCAGCGCGACCGACCCGCCGAGCAGTGTCAGCCCGACCCGTTCGAAGGCCGTCGCCAACGGGTCGCCCGCCTGCAGCCCGAGCAGGAACACCACGTACGAGGAGATCCCGACCGTGGTCAGCGCGTACCCGGTCCGGAACGCGAGGTACGCCCCGCCGATGCACAGCACCGCGAGCGCGGCCAGCACCCATTCCCCGGGGTGGGCGAGCTGCACCACCAGCGTGGAGGCGGCGACCCCGACGACCGTCCCGGCCAGCCGGGCGACGCCCCGGCTGTACGTCTGGGCGAAGTCCGGCCGCATCACCATCGCGGCGGTCATCGGCGCCCAGTACCCGTGGTGGAACCCGGCCAGCCGGGCCAGCAGGTAGGCGACGGTGACGACCCCGGCCAGCCGTACCGCGTGCTGGAAGATCGCCGAGCGCGGCCGCAGCTGCCGCCGCACGGCCCGCGCCGCGACCGGCAGCATCCGGACGATGGACGGCTTGTGCAGCGCCCCGCCGGCCCCGACCACGGGGGTGGTGATGGTGTCCTCGTCGCCGCGGTCCAGTGTGTCCGCGGCCTTGCGCAGCAGTCCGCCGAGCCGCCGGGCGGAGCGCCGGGCCGCGCCCCGCAGCCGTGCCCCCTCGTCGGGCCGGACGAGGGTGAGGGTGGGCGCCGAACGTGGGAGCCGGACCGGGTCTCCGGTGCGGATCGCCCGGGCGAGGGCGTCCATCACCTCGGCGGAGGCCGCCAGCACCTCGCGGGCCCGGTCGCGCTCCGGTCCTTCTTCCGGGGCGCCCACCTTGGGGTCGGCGAGCGCGGCGAGGGTGGGCCGGATGCGTTCGGCGAGGCCGCGCAGGCCGCGCAGTTCGGGCGGCCGGTGGCGGTCCTGCCAGGGGGTCAGGGCGGCGGCGTACCGGGCGGTCATGAACGGCGCCGGGTCCACCTGCGCGGTCGGGTCCTGCCGCAACCGGCGTGCGTAGTCGGCGAGTTCCGCGTAGGTGTCGGCGAGCGCGCCCCGCTGGGCGGTCCAACTCCCGATCGGCCACAGGGTGATGACGGCGGCCTGGACGATCCCCCCGAGCGCGGCGACCAGTCCGTGGCCGAGCGCGGTGGACACGCTGACCGGCAGCTGGACGACGATCAGCATCACCGAGAGGGTGTTGGCCGCGACCACCCCGGCGGTCGGCCCGATCGCCCAGGCGAGCCCGGCGCCGAAGGCCCACACCGCGAGCAGCACCGGGAACAGTCCGGTGACCCCGACGGCCAGGTAGCCGAGGAAGGTGCTGACGCCGAGCCCGAACCCGGCCGCGACGGCGAGGCTGGCCCGGGGCCGGAAGCTGCGCTGGAAGGTGGCCGAGCCGGCGATGAACGCCCCCATCGCGGCCGAGGTGGCGAGCGGGACCCCGCCGAGTGCCAGGGTCGGGAACAGCACCAGCGCCACGGCGACCGCCCCGCGCGCGGCCCGCTTGGGGTCGGTGAGCGCCCGGTCCAGGGTGAGTCCGGTCCGCGCTGTGTCACGAAGGGCGGTGAACCAGGACATAACGACATCCTAGGCGGCGGGCCCCCCGTCCTTGCGCCGGGTGGAGCCGATGCCCCCGGTGGACCCGGGGGACCTGCCCGCTCCGATCCGCCCGAGCCGGGCCGCCACCCAGAGCAGGGCGCCGGTCGGCAGGAACACCGCGTCCGCCGCGACCATCGCGAGCGAGAACACCGGCAGCCCGAGCACCACCGCGATCCCCACGTGCTCGACCATCATCACCGCCAGCAGCACGTTCTTGACCCGCCGGTTGACCAGCGTGAACGGGAAGGCGACCTGCAGGATCACCGTGCCGTACGAGATCAGGAACACCGGCAGCAGCGCCGAGCCGACCAGTGCCGACAGCCCCGGCCAGGGGGTGAAGTAGTCCAGGTGCAGCGGGTAGTACAGCGCGGTGCCGTCCTGCCAGCGCGAGCCCTGCACCTTGTACCAGCCGGCCGTCGCGTAGATCAGCACCACCTCGGCGGCGATCACCAGCAGCGCGCAGTTGTGCACCATGTTCGCCAGCGCGTCGAGCACCGCCCGCGGCTCGCCGTCCGGCCGCAGCCGTCCGAGCGCCCACCAGATCCCGGCCACCGCCCAGAGCCCCCAGAACAGCGGCGACCAGCCCAGGTACGGGAAGGTCGGGCCGGTCCAGGTCAGGCTGTCGCCGGAGAAGTCGCCGAGCTGACAGGCCGCCAGTACCGCGCCGAGCAGCGCCCAGAGCCCCACCCCGGACCACTCGGACCACCAGGACCGACCGGCCCGGGCCCGCCGGGCGTCCAGCGACCAGACCTCGGCGCAGCGGGTGAAGACCAGGTAGACCGCCATCAGGTGGACGACGTTGTCCCCGCCGTCGCCGAGCAGGACGCTGCGGTTCTGCAGGGACAGCACGGTGACCAGGAACAGCACCGTGACGGCCCGGGTCCGCCAGCCCAGCAGCACCGCCAGGGCGGCCAGCACGGCCAGGTGGTAGACCAGCTCGAACCAGAGCCGCCCGCCGAACCAGGGCAGCACGGTGAAGGCCCCGGTGTCGGCCAGCAGCCGCTGGGCGAGCTCCATCGACCAGGGCGAGCGGTCGCCGTACAGCACCCGCCGGTTGGGCCACTCGCGCAGCAGGTAGACGAGCCAGACCAGCCCGAAGCCGATCCGCACCACCGCGGCCTGGTGCCGTCCGAGCACCCGCCCGGTGAAGGCCTCCACCGCCCGCCCGAGCACCGCCGCCGGCCCGCGCGGCACCGCCACCGGTGCGGGCGGCTGCCCGCCCTGCCGCGGGACGCGGTCCGACCGTGGCGGCTCCACGGCCTCCACCGGCTGCGGAGCCTGCGCCGACACCTCGTTCACCCGAGCCCCCGGTAGTCCTCGTCCCCGACCGGCCACCACGGCAGCTCCCGCACCTTGGGCGCGGGCGGCGCGGCCTCGCCGCTCCAGGACGGCGGCGCAACGGTGGTCGAGGTCACCCGGAACTCGATCTCCAGGACCCGCTCGCCGTCCACCTCCCGCCCGATCCGCTGCAGCGCGATCCGCTTGAGGTACTGCTCGGCGAGCCGGCCGCGCGGGTTGGTCTGCTTCTCGTCCTGGTCGTGCGAGCCGTCGTAGAAGTCCCAGGCGCGGCGCAACAGGTTCTGGTCGGCGTGGCTGGGCGCGGGGTTGCCCCGGATCGCGGCGAGGTCCTGCGCGGTCAGCCCGGTCCAGTCACGGGTGTGGGTGGTTCCGCCGTCGGCGACGGTGCGCACCCGGGCGTCCACGCTGATGTTCTGCTGCAGCGGGTTGGGAGCGAACAGCTTCCAGTTCTGCTCGAACTCGGGGTACACCACGCCGTCGACCTGGTCCTGGTACTGCCGGGACAGCGCGTTGGGGGGTGCCACGTGCAGGAACACCGCGCTCAGGAACATCCCGGTGCCACCCACCAGCACCGCCCCGGCGAGGCCGAGGACGAGCTGCGCGGGCTTCGACCAGACCCTCCCCGGGCCCCCGGCCGGGAGGTGCCCCCGGGAGGCAGGCCGGTCCGTGGTCTCCGTCATGGCCTCCCCCGCCCGACCGGCGCTCCGCCGGCCCCGTACCGGCGCGTCGCGCGCCCATCCTGCCCCAACCCCCGAACGGGGCCTACAGGACGAAGGCCGCCTGGCCGGTGCTGCTGACCATCGGACGGCCCGCGCCCTCCCAGGCGTACATCCCGCCGTCCACGTTCACCGCGTCCCGGCCCTGCTGGACCAGGTACTGGACGACCTGCGCGGAGCGGCCGCCGACCCGGCAGAGCACGTACAGCTTCGCGTCGGGCAGCTCGCCGATCCGGGCGATCACCTCGCCGATCGGGATGTGCAGCGCGCCGTCCACGTGGCCGGCGTCCCACTCGTCCTGCTCACGCACGTCCAGCAGGGCGGCGTCGGCCGGGACGGAGGCGGCGTCGGTGGTGGGGATCTGCGCGAACATCGTGTGGCTCTCCTGGTGGGGGTACCGCCCGGCCGGAGGCTGGGGGAAGGTCGGGTCCGTGCCATTCTCGCCCACCGGCACCGCCGAGTGGGCACCGAACAGTCGTTCCAGCTCGGCCTGCTGCGCGGCGGCCTTGGCGAGCAGCTCCTCGGCGAGCTGCTCCAGCAGCCGGTCCGGATCCTGCGGGGCGAGGGCGAGCAGCTGGCCCATCGGGGTCTGCTCCAGCCGGACCTGCTCGGTGGCGGTCTCGGCGATCTTGGCGGTCAGCCAGTCCAGCCGTCGGCGCAGCCAGCCCAGCCGGTCGGGGGAGTCGAGGGCGGGGGCGGCCTCCGGCGCGGTGGACCACTCGGCGGCCAGGCCCTCCAGCGCGGCGGCGTCCCCGTACGCGTAGGCCTCGTTGACCCGGACCAGGAAGGCCGCCCGGCGCTGCTGCTCGGCCGGGTCGGTGCTCAGGTCGGGGTGGGCGCGGCGGACCAGGTCGCGGTAGACCCGCTGGGCCTGCTTGCCCGGCTTCACCCGGAGAGGCGCGGCGGGCGTCGGGGCCGCCTCGGCCTGCTCCTCGCCGGACTTCTCCCGCACCGAGTCGAACAGCGCGTCCAGGTCCGGCAGCTCCTCGACCCGCTGCCGTGCCTCGGCGGCCAGCCGGACGTCCTCGGGCCGTCCGGTGCGGGCCGCGACGGCCTCGGCGACGAGTGCGTCCAGCTCGTCCAGCCGGGCGTAGAGCGGGCCGAGCAGCTGGTGGTGGATCAGGGCGAAGTTGTCGATCTCGACCCGCAGCGTCTGCACGTCCACGTCCATGCTGAGCCAGGCGAGTTCGGCCGCGGCCACCCGCTCCTCCAGCTCCTGCTGCTCCGGGTCCGTCCAGCGAACGGGGCTCTGCGCGCTCACTTCTCGCCTCTGTCTCGTCCGGCCGGCAGGGTCCTGCGGAGCCGCCGCGGGGGCGGCCCGGCCTGCCACCCTACCGCCGCGCGGGCAAGCCCCGTCCGGGTGAAGCGGGGGTACGAACCGGCGCGCGGCACGCGACACGCAACCGATCCTGATGAATCTCCCCGTTTCGGTGTCGGGCCCGGCCCGGTCCGTGCTTCGCTGGTATCCGCACAGCGTGCCTTCCTCCGGAGAGACGGCCGCCTCCAGGCGTGGCGGCTAGGCGGGAGCAGACCGAATCCATGGTGGCCGAGTCCAACTCCACACCGCGTTCGGCGGGCGCCGAAACCGCGCCGGGCGACCACCCGGGCGGGGTGGCCGCCCTCGTCCGGCTCGCCCTCGTCCTGGTCGACCGGACGGGACGGATCGCCCAGTGGAGCCGGGCCGCCGAGGAGCTGTTCGGGCACCGCGCCGAGGCCACCACCGACCGCCCCGCCTCCGGCCTGCTGCCCGCCCTGGAGGACCGGATGCTCGGCCGCTGCGCGGTACGCCGCCGCTGCGACGCCCTCGACACCCTGGCCGAGCTGACCGCCGACGGCCGGCCCTGGGCCGGCCGGCTGACCGTGCACGACCGCGAGGAACACCAGCGCGACGTGCTCTGGTGGGCCTACCCGCTGTCCGGCCCGTCCGGCGGGCTGCTCGCGCTGGCCGCCGACGCCCGCCCGCTGCGCACCACCGGGCCGCGGCTCGCGCTCGGCGAGCGGCTGCTGCCGTTCTCCGCCGGCCCCGCCGCCCGGGGCGGCTTCCACGGGCTGACCGCGACGCTCACCCCCGCCGTCGGCGGGCTGCCCGAGCCGCTGTCCCGGCTCCTGCCCGCCGCCCAGCGGGCGCCGCTGCTGGAGGCGGTGGCCCACGGCGGGCTGCCCGCCCTGCGGCTGGACGCGGCCACCGTGCTGCCGGTGCTGCCCTCCGATCCGCAGACCGGCGCCGCGCACGCCGCCGCCGGCCTGGGCCGCCGCTACCCGACGCCCCAGCAGCGCGCCGCCCGGGTCGGCCCTCCGCCGCAGCCCGAGCAGTCCGCGCCCGGCCGCCGGCCGGCCGGCCCGCTGCCCGTCCAGCGCGAGGCCGTCCAGCGCGAACAACGCGAACAACGCGAACAACGCGAACAACGCGAACCGGCCCAGCTCCCCGCCGCGGTCGGCGGCGGCCCCGCGAGCGTCCCGTCCGTCCCTCCCCCCGCCTCCGGCCGGGAGGTCCCCCCACCCATCGGAGGAGGAGCCACCATCGAGCAGCAGGCCGCCGTCGAGTCGTCCGCCGAGGGCCTCCCGTCCCGCCGTGCCGACCAGGCCCCGTCCGGCACCGTCCCCGCCCCCGCCTGCCCCGAGGGCCCACCGAGCGGACGGCTGGGCCCGTTCCTCACCAACGGGCAGGCCGGCGAGCAGCTGGCCCTGCTGAACGAGGTCGGCGGCAAGGTCGGCACCACCCTGGACCTCGGCTTCACCGCGCGCGAGCTGTGCCAGGTGCTGGTCCCCCGGGTCGCCGACTTCGCGTGCGTGGACCTGGTGGACGGGCTGATCTCGGACTCCGAGCTGCCGGTCGCCAGGCCGGACGACGACACCATGCTGCGCCGGGTCGCCCTGGTCTTCAACGAGACCGGCGGCGCCTGGGACCACGTGCTCCCCGAAGGCTCGCTGGTCAGCATGCCCCGCCGGACCCCGCCCGGAATGGCCCTGCAGCTGAACCAGCCGGTGCTGGTCCCGGTGGTCAGCGACGACGTCGCGGTCGACTACGCGATCGCGCTCGGCGGCGCCCGGCTGGCCCCGGTGGTCTCCGGCCGCTCGATGCTGGTGGTGCCGCTGTCCGCCCGGGGCACCGTGCTGGGCATCCTCAAGCTGCTCCGGCTCCCCGACCGCGCCTCCTTCGACGAGAGCGACGCCGCCACCCTCAAGGAGCTGGCGGTACGGGCCGCGCTGTCGCTGGACAACGCCCGGCTGCACCGCGCCGAGGCGCGGGTCGCCACCACCCTGCAGCGCTCGATGATCCCGACCCGCCCGCCGCAGATCCCCGGCGTGCAGATCGCCCACCGCTACCTGCCGGGCGATCCCAAGGCCGAGGTCGGCGGCGACTGGTTCGACGCGATCCAGCTGCCCGGCAGCCGGGTCGCCCTGGTGGTCGGCGACGTGATGGGTCACGGCATCCACTCCGCCGCCGCGATGGGCCGCTTCCGCACCGCGATGCAGACCCTCGCCGCCCTGGACCTGCCGCCCGGCCAGCTGCTGCGCCACCTGGACAACCTGGCCCACAAACTGGGCGACGACCACCTGGCGACCTGCCTGTACGCGGTCTACGACCCGATCAACCGCACCTGCGAGCTGGCCAGCGCCGGGCACGTCCCGCCCGTCCTGGTGCACCCGGACGGCACCGGCGAGCTGCTGGAGATCCCGGCCGGCGCGCCGATCGGCGTCGGCGGGGTGCCGTTCGTCGCCAAGACCATCGACGTCTCGGACGGCTCGATGCTGGTGCTGTGCACCGACGGCCTGGTCGAGGTGCGGGGCGGGGACATAGGAGCCGGCCTGGCCGCGCTGTGCGGCAACCTGATCGACCCGCAGCAGAGCCCGGAGCAGGCCTGCGACGAGGTGCTGCGCCGACTGCACACGGACGACCGCAAGGACGACGTCGCCCTGCTGGTGGCCCGCTTCGACGGGGTCGCCCCGTCCGAGGTGGCCACCTGGGACCTCACCGTGGACCACCGCGAGGTCCGCCGGGCCCGTTCGCTGGTCCGCGAGCGGCTGGCCGCCTGGCACCTGGAGGCGCTCAGCGACACCACCGAGCTGCTGGTCAGCGAGCTGGTCACGAACGCCGTCCGGGTCGCGCGGGACACCGTCCAGCTGCAGCTGATCCGGGTGGACAAGCTGCTGGTCGAGGTCAGCGACGACAACCACAACCTGCCCTCGCTGGAACCCGCCGAGCAGCTCGGCGAGACCGGCCGCGGCCTCACCCTGGTCACCAAGCTCGCCGAACGCTGGGGCACCGCCCGCAAGGCGGTGGGGAAGGTCGTCTGGTTCGAACTCCCCCTCCCGCACGCGTGACGGCCGCGTACGGACACACTGCGAACCAGTGGGTCGACGTACGCGGCCGTCACGACCGATGAAGCGATCGTCAGGGGATGACGGCGCCCGCCGAACGGCGCCGCCCGGCCTCCACCGCGACCTCCCGGGAGGCGACCGCGGCCACCGAGGTGGCGGCGCCGACCCCGGCCAGCACCCGCGGCCAGAAGTCCCCGAAGACCTCGACCGAGACGGCGATCAGCAGCGCGGTGACCACCGCGACCACGTGCTCCAGACCGGCCAGGTTCGGCAGCACGATCGCCTCGCCGACCATCAGGGTCACCACCAGGGCGGCCGTGAGCCAGGCCCGGCAGCGGAACGCGATGCAGATCGCCAGTGCCACCACCGCGGCCGACGGCCCGGTGTCCCGCACGTAGGCGACCCACTTCGGGAAGCCGAACAGGTGGCCCGGCCCGATGGCCACCCCGATCCGGGCGAACAGCGTGCCCGTCAGGGTGCAGGTGTAGGCGACCACCAGCGTCATCCGCCGGCCGAGCACGATCTCAGCGATCGCGAAGACCACGAACACCTGGGCCAGCGCCCCCCAGACCGGCAGGTCCAGGGCCGGCACGTACAACGACAGCGGGGTCCGCAGCAGCGAGACCTCCAGCGGCAGCGCGGCCCGCACCACTCCGATGTGGTTGACGAACCGCTCGCCGCCCGGCAGGTGCTGGACGACACTGAACAGCAGGATCAGAAACGTCGCCGCCGTGGCCAGCGGGAACGCGGCGAACCTCTTTCGCACCACCGCGTCCCGGACCGTGACGTACAACGCTCCCCACTCGGCGACAGCGGCCGTTCTGGCTAGCGCCACCGGCCCCTTTCGCACGCCCCCCGCGTGGGTCCTGTGAATCACAACGTTTCTCCTGAATCCCCGAACTTCTCAGTCACTCCAACATTAGAAGCCAGTTAACAAATCCACATCGGCATGGATGGGGATTGAGGTCATCCTCAGGGGGGAGAACAATCCCCCCACCGGATCCCCCATCGGACCGATCGGGCCCTCCACCCCACCCCCCGTCCGACCGGGCAGGCCCCCGCCGCCCCCGACGCGGGGCTACCCCTTCCCGTCCCGCGCCGACACCGGCACCCGGGGGGCCACCACGGCGGCCGCGGAGTGCCGGCGACGGAACAGCGCGGGCAGGCTCGGCGCGACGATGAACCCCTCGGCCCGCGCGCTCGCCAGGCCGATCCGCGGGATCTCGCTGCTCTTCTCGAACAGCAGGTAGCGCGGCTCCCAGATCGGCCGGTACTTGGCGTTCGCGCGGTACAGCGACTCGATCTGCCACCAGCGCGAGAAGAACCCCAGGACGGCACGCCACAGCCGCAGCACCGGGCCGGCCCCCAGCCGCGAACCGCGCTCGAACACCGACCGGAACATCGCGAAGTTCAGCGAGACCCGCTTCAGCCCCAGCTCGTCGGCGCGCTGCAGCAGCTCGATCACCATGAACTCCATCAGGCCGTTCTCGGTGTCCCGGGCCCGGCGCATCAGGTCCAGCGAGAGCCCGTCCGGGCCCCACGGGACGAAGCTCAGCAGCGCCGCGAGCTCGCCGTCCCCGTCATGGCACTCCAGCATCACGCAGCGGCCGTCGCCCGGGTCCCCGAGCCGGCCCAGCGCCATCGAGAAGCCCCGCTCGGTCGCACCGTCGCGCCACTCGTCGGCCTTGGCCACCAGCTGCGCCATCTCCGCCTCGGAGATGTCCTCGTGGCGGCGGATCCGCACCGTGTACCCGGCCCGCTTGACCCGGTTGTAGGCCTGCCGGACCACCCGCATCGCGCGGCCGTCCAGCGAGAACTCGTCCAGCTCGACGATCGCCTCGTCGCCCAGCTCCAGCGCGTCCAGCCCGTGCCGGGCGTAGATCACACCGGCCTCCTCGGAGGCGCCCATCACGGCCGGCGCCCAGGCGTGCTCGCGGGCCTCGGCCAGCCAGGCGTCGATCGCGCCCGGCCAGGCCTCCGGGTCCCCGATCGGGTCGCCCGAGGCGAGCGAGACCCCGCCGACCACCCGGTAGGTCACCGCCGCCTTGCCGCTGGGGGAGAAGATCACCGCCTTGTCCCGGCGCAGCGCGAAGTAGCCCAGCGAGTCCCGCTCGCCCTGCTTGTCCAGCAGGCCGCGCAGCTTCGCCTCGTCCTCGGGGTTGAGCAGCTCCTTGCCGCGCGGGCTGCGGAAGGCCACGTACAGCACCAGCAGGAACAGCACCGCGCCCATCGCGTTGATCGCGGCGTTCACCCAGGTCGGCGCGGCGATCACCGAGCGCAGGTGCTCGGACGGGGTGATGGTGATCATCCGGCCGACCGAGTAGCGGAAGAGGTCCCACCAGCCGGCGCCGTTCAGCTCGTTGGTCAGCCAGACCAGCAGCGCGCCGACCGTGCCGCCGAACACCAGCCCGCCGACGAAGGTGGCCGCCGCGGTCTTCGGGTTGGAGCGGTCGCCCTTGGACGTGAACTCCTTGCGCCCGATCAGCAGCGCCAGCACGAACAGGCAGGTCAGGATGGTCGAGATGTAGTTGAGCGGGTGCTTGTTGAACCGCTCCCCGGGCAGCACCATGACCGTCAGGTACAACAGCGCGAACACGCCGCTGAGCGCCGCGTTGAAGATCCACGCGGCCCGCTTGCGGCGCCGCATCGCGACGGCGAGGAAGACCGACAGCACCGCGGCGGCCAGGCCCGAGGTCATCAGGTACGGGGTGAAGTACTCACCCTCGTTGTGCTCGGAGACCTGGTTCCCCCACGGCACCAGCAGCACCGTGGCCACGTTCAGCAGTGCCAGCAGCCGCAGGTACCAGACGGAGGCCACGGCGGCCCTCGGACGCCAGCGGTCGAGCAGCCCGGCGGGCCGGGGCCCGGTCGACGTGGCGGACGGCTCCGGCTTCACAGTGGACGACACAGCTCAATTCCAAACGATCAGATGGTGGGGCGCATCCGCACACGGCCCGGCGCCGGGCGCCCGCACGGGCCCGGCGGACTGACCGGCCACCCCTCGCCCACCGGCTGCCCGCACAGGGAGCGGCGGGCCGGAAAAGGCAGCCAACTCCATGGTTCCCCACCATTCCTGAGAATTACGTGAACCGGGTAGCGGATTCCCACCCCCGCCGAACGGCGGGGGTCGACACCCCCCATGCGTTCGGCGCCCCGCCGTCGCTACCCCTACCCTCAAAAGCGATCCCCGCGGACCGCCCGAACCCGGCCGCCCGAACCGAGGAGGCACCATCACCACGACCCGCGTGCTGATCGTCGACGACGAGATCCTGGTCCGCTCCGGCCTGGGCCTGATCGTCGGCTCCGCCCCAGACCTGGAGGTGGTCGGCGACTGCTCCGGCGGGCAGGCCGAGGAACACGTCCAGCGCCTGCGCCCGCACGTGGTGCTGCTCGACATCCGGATGCCGGACCTCGACGGCATCTCCGTGCTGCGCCGCCTGCGTGCCCTGCCCGACCCGCCCGCGGTGGCGATGCTCACCACCTTCGACACCGACGAGTACATCGGCACCGCGCTGCGGGCCGGCGCGGCCGGCTTCCTGCTCAAGGACACCGCCCCCGAGCAGCTGGTGCACGCCGTCCGGGTGCTCGCGGCCGGCGGCAACATCCTCTCCCCGACCGTCACCCGCACCGTGATCGGCGGCTACGTCGACGGCGGCGGCCCGGACGCCGAGGCCTCCGCGCTGGCCCGCACCCTCACCGGCCGGGAGCTCGACGTGCTCGCCCTGCTCGGCGAGGGCCTGTCCAACGCCGAGATCGCCGACCGGCTCTTCCTCGGCACCGGGACGGTCAAGGACCACATCAGCGCGATCCTCGGCAAGCTCGGCGCCGCCAACCGGGTGCAGGCCGCCGTGGTCGCCCACCGGGCCGGCCTGGTGCGACCCAAGCCCGGCGACGGGGCATGACGGCCGTCGACCAGCTGCCGTCCCGCCGGCTGCCGGCCTGGTGCACAGCGCCCTGGCTGATGCTGCTGCTGCCCGTCCTGTACTCCCTGCTGGACGCCGCGCTGGTGGCCCGGGACGCCACCTGGTGGCAGCTGGCGCTCTCCACGCTGGCCGCCGTCGCGCTGTTCTGGCGCCGCCGCTTCCCGGTGGCGGTGTTCCTGCTCACCATGCCCGGTACCTGGGTGGAGGCGATCTGGCTGGCCCCGATCACCGCCGTCTACACGGTGGCCACCGGGCGTCCCAGCACCAAGGTGCTGTTCCCCTGCGCGGCCCTGTTCACCCTGGTCTCCTTCTTCCACTGGCCGCTGCCGACCCCGGTCATCGACCTCAGCCGGAACACCGCCCTGGACGCCATCCAGGCCGTGATGCTGGCCGCCGGCCCGGCCGCCACCGGTCTGCTCTCCCGAACCCGGCGAGAGCTGGCCGCCCGTCTGGAGGAGCTGACCCGCGGCCAGGAACGGGAGAGCCGGCTGCTCGCCGAGCGGGTGCTGATGAGCGAGCGCGGCCGACTGGCCCGGGAGATGCACGACGTGGTCTCGCACCAGGTCAGCCTGATCAGCATCCAGGCCGGCGCGCTCCAGGTGAGCACCGCCGACCCGGCCGCCGTGACCGTCGCCCGCACCATCCGCGAACTGTCCGTACGGACCCTGGACGAGCTGCGCCAGATGGTCGGGGTGCTGCGCGGCACCGGCTCCCCGTTCCCGGCCGCCCCGCTCGCCCCGCAGCCCCGGCTGGCCGACCTGCCCCGGCTGATCGAGGAGAGCGGCCTGACCGCCGACGCCGAGCTCAACCCCGGTGACCGCCCGTGGCCGGAGGCGGTCGAGCGGGCCGCCTACCGGACCGTCCAGGAGGCGCTCACCAACATCACCAAGTACGCCCCGGAGGCGGTGGTGCACGTGAAGGTCCGGGCGAAGGGCCGCCGGTTGCGGGTGGAGGTCCGCAACGAGGCGCCGCCGGTCCGCCCGGCCGAGACCCTGCCGGGCGGCGGCCACGGACTGGTGGGCCTGCGCGAGCGCGCCCAGCTGCTGGGCGGCACGCTCACGGCCGGCCCCACCCAGGACGGCGGCTTCGAGGTCCGTGCCGAGCTCCCCGCCGCCCACTCCTGAGCCGACCGCCCCGCTCACGGACCGCACCCGGTCGGGGTCCGTGAGCACGGACCCCGGGGAACGGCCCGGGAGAACGAGAAAGCCCCGCAGATCCGAAGATCTGCGGGGCTTCGCTGTGCGCGAGGGGGGAGTTGAACCCCCACGCCCTTTCGGGCACTGGAACCTGAATCCAGCGCGTCTGCCTATTCCGCCACCCGCGCATGGGTGTTGTCTTCTCTGCCGACCTTCCCTCAGAACCGCTCGGTACCATGTGGTCTTCGCGCTTCCTCGGTCCGGCTTCCCTTCCGGGCGGCCCTTCCGACGTGGAAAACAGTAGCACGACCTGGGGGGCAGCTCCGAATCCGTATCCGGAGGAGACCGACCAGGCCCGGACGGGCGAACGACGAACGGGCGAGCGAAGGAGGGAGGCGGCTCCGACCGGCACACCTGGCGTGCGGCACCCGGCATGCGTCACCCTGTGTGTCCGAGCCCACCCCCGGGCACCACGCGGTCCGGGAACCGTACGGAAGGGCCCGGCGTGGATACGATCAGTACGGAAGTACCGCAAGTAGGCACGACCGACTCCTCGGAGGACCGCTCCTCGGAGAGGGCTGGTCGGCAGGCAGGCGAACGAACCCTGGAAGGGGGTGCCCCATGGGGATGCTGAAGAAGTTCGAGCAGCGACTGGAGGGTCTCGTCAACGGCACCTTCGCCAAGGTGTTCAAGTCCGAGGTCCAGCCCGTGGAGATCGCCGGCGCCCTGCAGCGCGAGTGCGACAACAACGCGAGCATCTGGAACCGCGACCGCACCGTCGTGCCGAACGACTTCATCGTCGAGCTCAGCCCGCACGACTTCGAGCGGCTCAGCCCCTACTCCGGCCAGCTCGGCACCGAACTGGCCGGGATGGTCCGCGAGTACGCCGAGGCCCAGCGGTACAGCTTCATGGGCCCGCTCCAGGTGAACCTGGAGAAGGCCGACGACCTGGACACCGGCCTGTACCGGGTGCGCAGCCGCACCCTGGCGGCCGAGGAGCCCCAGCAGTACTCCCCGCCGCCGCAGCAGCCCGGCTACGACCGCCAGCCGGCCGCCCCCGCCCCCGGCGCGCCGTGGCAGCAGGGCGGTGCCGGGCAGTACAGCGCGCCCCCGCCGCCGGCCGCACCCCCCGCGATGCCCTCGGCCCCGCCCGCCGGCGGCAACGTCCGCGCCTTCCCCGGCTCCGGCCACGGCGCCTCGGTGCGCCGCTGGATCGAGGTGAACGGCGCCCGCCACCAGATCTCCGGCGCGGCCTGCGTACTCGGCCGCTCGACCGAGGCGGACGTGCGGATCGACGACCCCGGGGTCTCCCGCAAGCACGCCGAGATCCGCCCCGGTACCCCCTCGATGGTGCTCGACCTGGGGTCCACCAACGGCATCGTGGTGGACGGGCAGCACACCCAGCGCGCTACGCTCCGCGACGGCTCCCGAATCGTCGTGGGCTCCACCACCATCGTCTACCGGCAGGTCGAAGGGTAGTGTCCGAGTTGTTCGCGCGCCTCGCTCACCGACTGGCGGGACGGCCATGTCAGAACTGACCCTGACGGTCATGCGGCTGGGTTTCCTCGCCGTACTGTGGCTGTTCGTCATCGTCGCGATCCAGGTGATCCGCAGCGACCTGTTCGGCACCAAGGTGAACCCCCGCCCCTCCCGCCGCGGCGCCAACGCCGCACCGGGCGGTACCGCGACCACCGCGGCCTCCGGACGTCCGACGCCCGCCGCCGGCGGGTCCACCGGGTCCGCCGCGGGCCAGACCCAGGGTGGCGGCCGCCGTCGCGGCGCCCCGACCCAGCTCGTCGTGGTGCAGGGCTCGCTGGCCGGAACCACCGTGGCGCTGCAGGGCCAGACCATCACGCTGGGCCGCGCGCACGACTCCACCATCGTGCTGGACGACGACTACGCGTCCTCCCGGCATGCCAGGATCTATCCGGATCAGACTGGGCAGTGGACGGTCGAGGATCTAGGCTCCACCAACGGCACCTATCTGGACCGGCAGCGCCTGACCGCGCCCACCCCGCTCCAGCCGGGCATGCCGATCCGTATCGGCAGGACCGTCATCGAACTGCGGAAGTAGTAGCGCATGAGGGCAAGCATCCCGTCCAAGACCCAGAGGGGGGCACAGGTCGCATGACCCTGGTGCTGCGCTTCGCCGCCGGCTCCCACAAGGGACTGATCCGGGAGGGGAACGAGGACTCCGGCTACGCCGGGCCGCGGCTGCTGGCCGTGGCCGACGGCATGGGCGGCGCCGCGGCCGGCGAGGTCGCGTCCTCCGAGGTGCTCGGCTCGATCGTCCGGCTGGACGAGGACGTGCCGGGCGCCGACCTGCTGACCCTTCTGGGCGACGCCGTCCAGGGCGCCAACGACCGGCTCCGGCAGATGGTCGAGGAGGACCCGCAGCTGGAGGGCATGGGCTGCACCCTGACCGCCATGCTGTGGACCGGCCAGCGGATGGGCCTGGTGCACGTCGGCGACTCCCGCGCCTACCTGCTGCGCGACGGCTCGCTGGTGCAGATCACCCAGGACCACACCTGGGTGCAGCGCCTGGTCGACGAGGGCCGGATCACGCCCGAGGAGGCCGAGACCCACCCCCAGCGCTCGCTGCTGATGCGGGCCCTGGACGGCCGCGGCCAGGTCGAGCCCGACCTGTCGATCCGCGAGGTCCGGGCCGGCGACCGCTACCTGATCTGCTCCGACGGCCTCTCCGGCCCGGTCAGCCACCAGACCCTCCAGGACACCCTCGGCAGCTTCTACTCGCCCGAGCAGACCGTGCAGGAGCTGATCCAGCTCGCGCTGCGCGGCGGCGGTCCGGACAACATCACCTGCATCGTGGCGGACGTCATCGACGTCGGCGCCACGGACACCATGAGCGGCCAGTTCAACGACGTCCCGGTGGTGGTCGGCGCGGTCGCCGACACCCCGCCGTCCTCGGCCGCCGCCGACCGCTCGATCGCGGACACCCCGGCCGGCCGCGCCGCCGGCCTGGGTCGCGGACCGCAGGGCGCCTTCGGCCCGGCCGAAGGCTACGAGGACGGCTACGGCGCCGCGCAGGGCGGCTTCGGCCCCGCCGAAGGCTACGAGGGCGAGGCCGGCTACGGCTACCCCTCCGCCGAGCCCTCGGTGTACGGCACCGAGGACTTCGACGAGGAGCAACCCCCCAAGCGCAAGCGCCGGGGCCTGACCGTCTCGCTGGCCGTCCTGGTCACCCTCGGCCTGCTCGGCGGCGCCGGGTACTTCGGCTACCAGTGGACCCAGGACCAGTACTACATCGGCGAGGACGGCGACCACGTCGCCATCTACCAGGGCATCAACCAGAACCTGGCCGGTCTGAGCCTGTCCTCGGTGCACGAGTCGCACAGCGACGCCCCGCTGAAGTGGCTGCCGCAGGACCAGCGCGCCCAGGTGAACAAGACCATCTCGGTCGGCAACCTGAAGGACGCCGAGAAGACGATGACCGACCTCGTGAACTGGGCCCAGCTGTGCCAGAAGGTCGCCGGCGCCCCCACCGGAACGGCCCCGCAGGGCGCCCAGCCGGGAGCGGCCCAGCAGGGCGCCGCACCGACCCAGGCCAGCAAGGCCTCGTTCGTGGCCGCCACCCCCGTCCCGGGCGAGAAGGAGAAGACCCCGCGCGGCCCGGCCGCGGCGGCTCCGACCACCACGCCGACCCCGACCGCGCCGAGCACCTCCGCCCCGACGCAGAACGCCACCCCGCCGGCGACCGCCGCCCCGAGCGAGCAGGCCCAGCAGCCCCAGCTGAGCGACGATGACCGCAGCCGGGCCGAATCCTGCCCGAAGCAGTGACGTCCGTGACCCGACATAGGTCCGCCCGGAGCGGGCTTGCCGGCCGTCAGGGAGCGGTCACCACGTGAGCAGCTACCACCTGAGCGGCGAGACCGGCCGCGCCGGCCGTCGGCGCCGGGCGGTGGCCCAGCGGGCCGTGCCCCGGCGCCGGGGCAACACCACCATCTCGCTCCAGGGCGCGCCGAACCGGCGCAACACCGAGCTCGCGCTGCTGGTCTTCGCGGTCCTGCTGCCGATCCTGGCGTACGCCAACGTGGGGCTGGCGATGGACTCCCGGCTGCCGGCCGGCATGCTCGGCTACGGCCTCGGGATGGGCTCACTGGCGCTGGTCGCGCACCTGCTGGTGCGCCGCTTCGCGCCGTACGCGGACCCGCTGATGCTGCCGATCGCCACCCTGCTGAACGGGCTGGGCGTGGTGATGATCTGGCGGCTGGACAAGGCGGGCAGGCTGCTCAGCGGCAACTTCCCGGCGGCGAGGAACCAGCTGGTCTGGTCCGCGCTCGGGGTCGCCCTGTTCATCGGCGTGATGGTCCTGCTGAAGGACCACCGGGTGCTCCAGCGCTACACGTACATCTCGATGGTGGTGGCGCTGGTCCTGCTCGCCGCGCCGGCCTTCTTCCCGGCCCGGGCGGAGGACTTCGGCGCCAAGATCTGGATCCGGATGGGCGGCTTCTCCATCCAGCCCGGCGAGTTCGCCAAGATCATCCTGACCGTGTTCTTCGCCGGCTACCTGATGGTCAAGCGGGACGCCCTGGCACTGGCCAGCCGCCGCTTCATGGGCCTGTACCTGCCGCGCGGCCGCGACCTCGGCCCGATCATCGTGATCTGGCTGCTCAGCCTGCTGATCCTGGTCTTCGAGAACGACCTCGGCACGTCCTTCCTGTTCTTCGGCCTGTTCGTGGTGATGCTCTACGTCGCCACCGAGCGGACCAGCTGGATCCTGTTCGGCCTGCTGATGTCGATCGGCGGCGCGGTCGCCGTCGCCACGACCACCAGCCACGTGAAGGTCCGCATCGACGCCTGGCTCGACCCGATGGCCGCGTTCTCCGCGAACCCGCCCAAGGGCTCGACCGAGCAGATCGGCCAGTCGCTGATGGCGCTCGGCTCCGGCGGGGTGACCGGCTCGGGCCTGGGCCAGGGCCGCTCCTGGCTGATCAACTTCGCCGCGAAGAGCGACTTCATCCTGGGCTCCTTCGGCGAGGAGCTCGGGCTCACCGGCCTGATGGCGATCTTCCTGCTGTACGCCCTGCTGGTGCAGCGCGGCCTGCGCACCGCCCTCGCCGCCCGCGACCCGTTCGGCAAGCTGTTCGCCGTCGGTCTCGCCTCGGCGATGGCGCTGCAGGTCTTCGTCGTGGCCGGCGGGGTCACCGGGCTGATCCCGCTGACCGGTATGACCATGCCGTTCCTCGCCCAGGGCGGTTCGTCCGTGGTCGCCAACTGGGCGCTGGTCGCGATCCTGCTGAAGATCAGCGACAGCGCCCGCCGACCCGGGGTCGAACCGGCCCCGGCCACCGAGGGCCAGGGAGGACCCGTCCGATGAACAAACCGATCCGCCGGGTCTCGATCTTCTGCCTCGTGCTGATCCTGGCCCTGATGGCGCGCACCAACTGGGTGCAGGGAGTCCAGGCCGACTCCCTGGCGTCCGACAAGAACAACAAGCGCCAGCTGTACGACCGCTACGCCCACCCGCGCGGCAACATCATCGTCAGCGGCCAGCCGGTGACGAAGTCCGACTTCGTGAACGGCCTGCGCTACAAGTACAAGCGCTCCTGGGTCGACGGCCCGATGTACGCGCCGGTGACCGGCTACTCCTCGCAGGCCTACGGCTCCACCCAGCTGGAGAGCCTGGAGGACGGCATCCTCTCCGGCACCGACGACCGGCTGTTCTTCCGCAACACGCTGGACATGATGACCGGCGAGCAGAAGCGCGGCGGCGACGTCGTCACGACCATCAACGCCAAGGTCCAGAAGGCCGCCTTCGACGGCCTCGGCGACAAGAAGGGCGCGGTGGTCGCGCTCGACCCGAAGACCGGCGCGATCCTGGCCCTGGTCTCCACCCCCTCGTACGACCCGAGCACCTTCGCCGGCGGCGACAGCGGCGACACCAAGTCCTGGCAGGACCTCCTCGCGGACCCGAACAAGCCGATGCTGAACCGGGCGCTGCGGGAGACCTATCCGCCCGGCTCGACCTTCAAGCTGGTCACCGCGACCGCGGCGTTCGAGAACGGCCTGTACCAGAACATCAACGACGTCACGCAGACCCCGGACCCGTACGTCCTGCCCGGCACCCAGACCGTGCTGAAGAACGAGAGCCCCAACGAGCGCTGCGAGAACGCCACGCTCAAGTCCGGGATGGACCAGTCCTGCAACACGGTCTACGCCAAGATGGGCGCGGACCTCGGCAAGGACAAGATGCGGGCGCAGGCCGAGAAGTTCGGCTTCAACAGCACGGTGGACACCCCGATCCGCTCCGAGAAGAGCATCTTCCCGGACAGCCCCAGCCTGGACGGCACCGCCCAGGACTCGATAGGCCAGCACGACACCCGGGCCACCCCGCTGCAGATGGCCATGGTCTCCGCCGCGATCGCCAACAACGGCAGCCTGATGCAGCCGTACCTGGTCGACCAGGAGCGCTCGGCCTCGCTGACCACCATCTCCAAGCACACCGAGAAGCAGTTCTCCCAGGCGATGAGCCCGGCCACCGCGCAGAAGATGCAGGACCTGATGGTCTCGGTGGTCGAGAACGGCACCGGCACCAACGCCAAGATCCCCGGCCTGCAGGTCGGCGGCAAGACCGGCACCGCGCAGCACGGCGAGGACAACGCCGGGCTGCCGTTCGCCTGGTTCACCTCCTGGGCCAAGACCCCGGACGGCCAGTCGGTCGCCGTCGCGGTCGTGGTCGAGGACGGCTCCAACAACCGCGACGGCATCAGCGGCGGCCGCCTCGCGGCCCCGATCGCCAAGGCGGTGATGCAGGCCGCGCTCGGCAAGTAGGGGAGCGCGGCCGACGGTGAGGCGAATGTCACGATCGGCACCCCGGTCCGGATACCGGTCTGATATCGGCCGACGGCTGACTCCGGTCCGGTGGGGTGCGACCGGTAGCGTATCCGCCAGCAGCGGGTGTGCCCGTTGCCGCCCGCGAGGCGACGCACGGCCCGGCCGGAGAACCGGTCGCGGCGCGCGCGGCGTCACCCAGAGCGTGCGGGGACACCTACGTCACAACCTCACCGGCGGGTGAGGGAGAGGGTCGGAACTATGGAAGAGCCTCGCCGCCTAGGCGGCAGGTACGAGCTCGGCGGCGTCCTCGGGCGCGGCGGCATGGCCGAGGTGTACCTCGCCCATGACACCCGGCTCGGCCGTTCCGTCGCAGTGAAGACGCTCCGGGCCGACATGGCCCGGGATCCGTCGTTCCAGGCCCGCTTCCGTCGCGAGGCACAGTCGGCGGCGTCCCTGAACCACCCCGCGATCGTCGCCGTGTACGACACCGGCGAGGACTACATCGACGGCATCTCCATCCCGTACATCGTGATGGAGTACGTCGAGGGGTCGACGCTGCGCGAGCTGCTGCACTCCGGCCGCCGGCTGCTGCCCGAGCGGGCGCTGGAGATGACCATCGGCATCCTCCAGGCCCTGGAGTACTCGCACCGGGCCGGCATCGTGCACCGCGACATCAAGCCGGCCAACGTGATGCTGACCCGGCAGGGCAACGTCAAGGTGATGGACTTCGGCATCGCCCGTGCGATGGGTGACGCCGGGATGACCATGACCCAGACCTCGGCCGTCATCGGCACCGCCCAGTACCTCTCCCCCGAGCAGGCCAAGGGCGAGCAGGTCGACGCCCGCTCCGACCTGTACTCCACCGGCTGCCTGCTCTACGAGCTGCTGACCGTGCGCCCGCCGTTCGTCGGCGACTCCCCGGTCGCGGTGGCCTACCAGCACGTCCGGGAGGAGGCGCAGCCGCCGTCCGTCTTCGACCCCGAGGTGCGCCCCGAGATCGACGCGATCGTGCTGAAGGCGCTCGCCAAGGACCGCGACTACCGCTACCAGAGCGCCGACGAGATGCGCGACGACATCGAGCGCTTCCTCGACGGCCTCCCGGTCGCCGCCGCCCAGCAGGCCGCCGCCTACGGCATGGGCGGCGCCGGGTACGGCTACGACCAGAACGGCTACCCGCAGCAGCACGACCCGTACGGCCAGACCAACGTGCTGCCGCAGCAGCCCGGCGGCGGCCCGACCACCGTGCTGCCGCAGGCCTCCGCGCAGGCCGGCTACGGCCAGGGCGGCTACCAGGACGACGGCTACGGCCAGACCTACGCCGGTGCCCCGGGCGGCGGCCACGACGGCTACGACGACGGCTACGGCGAGGGCGGCCGCGGTCGGCGCGGCGAGGACCGGCCGAAGAAGAGCAACACCTCCTGGATCGTGCTGGCGGTGGCCGCCGTCCTGGTCCTGGTCGGCACCTTCTTCGTGGCCCAGGCGATGTTCAGCGACAAGGGCACCAAGGACACCGCGAAGGTGTCCGTGCCGAACCTGGTCGGCAAGAGCCTGGCCGACGCGAAGACCGCCGCGGGGGCCAAGCTCCAGGTGACCGAGGGCGACAAGATCGCCTGCCCGGACACCAACGTCAAGAAGGACCAGGTCTGCACCCAGAACCCGGCGGCGGGCGGCCAGGTCGCCGAGAACACCGCCATCACGGTGCAGATCTCCTCCGGCCCGGCCAAGGCCCAGGTGCCGAACGTGGTCGGCAAGACCAAGGACCAGGCCACCAAGGCGCTCGCCGACGCCGGCTTCACCAACGTCACCACCGAGTACAAGGACGACGACACCGCTCCGCAGGACAACGTCACCGCCCAGGACCCGGCGGCGAGCAACACCGCCGACCCGAGCGCCCCGATCAAGCTGACGGTCTCGCAGGGCAAGACCAAGGTGAACGTCCCGAACGTGGTCGGCGCGCAGAAGGACGACGCGCAGAACCAGCTGCAGAACCTCGGCTTCCAGGTCGACTCCTCCAAGACCACGCCGACCACCGACCCCACCAAGGTCAACACCGTGGCCTCCCAGTCGGTGGCGCCGAACACCAAGGCCCCGACCGGTACGAAGATCTCGCTGACCGTCTACAAGGCGCCGGACAAGGCCACCGTCCCGCCGCTGCAGAACGCCAAGCTGTCGGACGCCATCGCCGCGCTGCAGAAGGCCGGCCTGGGCTACACGGTGGTCGGCCCGCAGGACCCGAACGCGATCGTCCAGATGAGCAACCCGGGGGCCGGCACCCAGCTCGACCCGAACACCCAGGTCCAGCTGTTCACCAAGCCGGCGGACCCGCCCAAAGGGGGCGACCCCTTCGCCACACCCCCCAACCCCAAAGGGGGCAACAACTAAGCCCTGGTTCCCCTGGTTCTGAGGCTCGACCGTCCCGAGCAGCAACGCCCGAGGGCCCGTCGCGGTGATCGCGACGGGCCCTCGGGCGTTGCCGGGGAGGAAGCCTGAGGAGGCCTCGGACGACCCTGACGGGCCCTCAGGAGTGCCGCAGCTCGGGCGGCGGGGTGCGCTTGGCGTCCATGTCGTCCACCCGCACCAGGCTCCCCCAGACCGCCATCCGGTACCGCGAGGTGTACACCGGCGTGCAGGTGGTCAGGGTGATGTAGCGGCCGGGGCCGGTGTACCCGGAGCCGACCGGGACGGGCGCGATGATGCCGGTGTCGTACTTGGAGGTCTCCGGCAGGGTGCTGTCGACCTTGTAGACGTACCACTTGTCCTTGGTCTCGACCACGATCGCGGCGCCCTTGTGGACGGCGTCCAGGTCGTGGAACTTGGCGCCGTGGCCGTCCCGGTGGGCGGCCAGCGCGAAGTTGCCCTCCTCGTCCCAGGGCATCGCGGCCTTGTAGGGCTGCTCGTAGACACCCGCCACGCCCTCGTCCAGGACCCCGGTGGAGGTGCCCATCCGGATCAGCACCTGGAAGTCCTTGCCCATCGCCGGGACGTGCAGGAAGCCGACGTCGTCCCCGATCGCGGGCGGCGGCGCCGCCGGGCCCCCGCCGGGCGCCGGCGAGGTGGCGCCGGGCGCTGGCGTGGCGCCAGGCGCTGGGGTGGCGCCGGGCGCGGCCGAGGGGCCGGCGGTCGGGCCCGCGGCCCAGGAGTTGCGCAGCTTGTCGGAGGCGTCCGCCGCGGAGCGGTCCGCCTGCACGTTGGTCCACCACAGCGAGTAGGCGACGAACAGGGCGAGCACCAGGCCCAGGGTGATCAGCAGCTCGCCGAAGACGCCGAGCGCGGCCAGCGCCCGGCTGCGCCCGCGCCGCGCCCCGCCCGCGCCGTCGGGCGCGGCGTCGCCCCCGGGCGGGGGAAAGGCCTCCTGGGCCGGCCCTGCCGACTGTGCGGTCCCGTCGTCCTGCATCTGCGGTGCTCCCCCTCCGAACGGGCCTCCGGGCGGCTATCCGCCCGTGATCGCGGCCGGCTTGCCTTGGCTGCGCGGCCGTTCCTCGATCATCTTGCCAAACAGGATGAGCCGGAACTTGGAGGTGAACTCCGGCGTACAGGTGGTCAGCGTGATGTAGCGGCCGGGGCCGGTGTACCCGGAGCCGACCGGCACCGGCTTGATCACGCTCACGTTGCTGGGGGAGGTCTGCGGGATGCCGCCGGTGATCTCGTAGGTGTAGTAGGCGGTGGCGGTCTCCACCACGACCTTGTCACCCTTGCCCAGCTGGTTGATGTACCGGAAGGGCTCGCCGTGGGTGTTGCGGTGGGCGGCCAGCGCGAAGTTGCTCGCCTTGTCGCCGGGCATCCCGGTGTTGGTGTAGTGGCCGACCAGGCCCTTGTCGAGCACCGCCGACTTGTCGGTCCCCTCGGCGATCGGGAACTTCAGCCCCAGCTTGGGCAGGTAGATGATGGCGAAGCCCTTGCCGGGCGCGAACGCCTCCGGCTTGTTCGGGTCCGGCGCCGGCTGGCCCGGCTGGGCGGGCGGTTGGGCGTCGAACTGCTGCTCCAGCTGGTCGCGGGCGCTGCTGGCGGCCTCGTCGGCCTGCACGTTGGTCCACCAGAGCTGGTACGCGACGAACAGCAGCATCACCACGCCGAGCGTGATGCACAGCTCGCCGACGAACCGGGCGCCCACCACGGCCGCGGACTCCTTGGGGCGCGTCCGGCCGGCCGCCCGGCCCTTCGCCCGGCGCCGCCCGCCGCCCGCGCGGACCGAGGTCCGGCCCCGGGCGGCCCGTCGGCGCTCGGCCCGACCGCCGGTCGACGGGGCGGGCTCCGCGGCCGGCTCGCCGTCGTCGGCGGGCAGGCGCAGCTGGAGGGTCTGGTCAGGCAGCCACGGGTACTCGGGCCCGCCCGCGGCGGGCTCCTCGGCCTGCTCGTACACGCCCCAGGCGTCCTCGGGCACGCCCTGGACCGGGTGCTGCTGCGGGTACGGCCCGTCGGCCCGGCCGCCGTCGTACGGCGCGCCGGCGTACTGTTGCTGCGCGCCGCCGTAGGGGCCGGCCTCGGGCTGGTAACGCCCCTCCGGGCGCACCGCGGTCACGCCGCTCAGCCCCGGCCGATCACCGGGGCGAGCCCGGCCGACCGGTCCACGGCGTGCGGGTCGCCGCACTCCGCCAGCCAGTTGGCGAGCATCCGGTGCCCGCCCTCGGTCAGCACCGACTCGGGGTGGAACTGCACGCCCTCGACGGGCAGTTCACGGTGCCGCAGGCCCATGATCACGCCGCTCCCGGTGCGCGCGGTGACGATCAGCTCGGCCGGCACGGTGGCCGGGTCGACGGCCAGCGAGTGGTAGCGGGTCGCGGTCAGCGGCGAGGGCAGGCCCTCGAACACCCCGCCGTCCTCGTGCTCGACCAGCGAGGTCTTGCCGTGCAGCAGCTCCGGCGCCCGGCCGACCACCGCGCCGTACGCCACCGCGATCGACTGCAGGCCCAGGCAGACGCCGAACACCGGCAGCCCGATCCCGGCGCAGTGGTGCACCATCTCGATGCAGACCCCGGCCTCCTCGGGCGCCCCGGGCCCGGGGGAGAGCAGCACCCCGTCGAAGCCCTCCTCACCCGTCCGGCGGACGGCGTGCTCGACGGTCACCTCGTCGTTGCGCACCACCTCGCAGGTGGCGCCGAGCTGGTACAGGTACTGGACCAGGTTGAAGACGAAGCTGTCGTAGTTGTCCACGACCAGGATGCGGGGTGGGGTCGGCTGGGTGGTCATTCGCGCGTGGTCTCCGTGGGTGCGGTGCTGGGGGGAACTGCCGGGCCCTCCGGTCAGCCGGCCGCGGCTCCGTCGCCGCCGTCCACTGTGACGTCACCGAAGGGGAGCAGCGGTTCCGCCCACGGGAAGACGTAGGTGAAGAGAAGGTAGACGATCCCCAGAATCAGGAGCAGCGAAATGACGGCCTTGACCAGGGTGTTCCCCGGGAGGTGACGCCAGATGAAGCCGTACATGGTGCTCCCTCGACGTAGCGGACTGGGGTCAAGAGTAGACCCGAGATCCACAGCCGCGAGGCCGGTCCGCCACTCAGCCGCTACTGTCCGCCCGCCGACCGGAGTTCGGTGGTACCGGAGTAGCCGGGCAGGGTCAGGTCGCCGCTCTCCTGGACCTTCCAGCCCAGGCCGTACGCCTGGACGTACTGCAGGTAGTTGCGGATGGTCGGGTCGGCCTCGACGGCCGCCCGCAGGGCGTCCGTCCTGCCCACCGCCTTGACCACGTACGGCGGGGAGTAGACCCGGCCCTGGAGCAGCAGGGTGTTGCCCACGCAGCGCACCGCGCTGGTGGAGATCAGCCGCTGGTCCATCACCTGCACGCCCTCGGCGCCGCCCCGCCACAGCGCGTTGACCACGGCCTGGATGTCCTGCTGGTGGATGACCAGGTCGTTGACGCCGGGCTCGGGCACGCCGGGGATGCGCGCGGTGGCGTTCGGCGGGGCGTCGTTCAGGGTGACGCTCAGACCACCGCCCTGCAGCGGTTCCAGGGCCGCGCCGAGCCGCAGGCCGTCCAGCCGGGCCGCGTCGGCGGGGTCGTTGCCCTGCTGCTCGGTGAGCTGCTGCGCCCGGGACTGGAGGTCGGCCAGCTGGGCCTGCGCCTGCTGGTTCTGGGAGCTGCGCTGGCGGATCACGTCGCCGAGGCTCAGCAGCGAGTTGTCGGTCCGCAGGTCGGTGCCGCGGGCGGTCTGTGCGCTGATGTAGAAGAGCAGACCGGCGAGCGCGAACACGGCGCAGGTCAGGGCACGGCCGACAATTCGGATGCCGGATCGGCGGGTACCGGCCTTCCCAGGGGGAATCGACAAATTAGTCACCGTACCCTTATCTCCTTGAGACCCGCCGAGCCACTACGCTAACGGACGCCGGTGGCAGGTCGGGGAGCGGTCCCAGAGCGTTCTCCACGTCCCGTCGTCGGCGTCTCACCCGCTGCACCCCTGCGCGGTCTCACAGCGCATCGACAGGAGAGCTCCTCGTGCCGAAGTCTCGACTCCGCAAGAAGTCCGACTACACCCCGCCGACGACGGCTGTGGTGAAGATCAGCTCGGGCCGCGGTTGGGTCGCGCCGCTGATGCTGGCACTGTTCCTGATCGGCCTGGTCTGGATCGTCACGTACTACGTGACCAGCGGCAGCTACCCGGTCGAGAGCTGGCGGAACTGGAACATCCTGGTCGGCTTTGGCTTCATCGCGGCGGGGTTCGGCGTCTCCACCCAGTGGAAGTGACGCTCCGCTCGTCCTGAGGCTCGAATTCGAGCCGTTTCCGCCGCTTCGGATCGCGGGTCCCGGAGCGGCGGTCAGGCGTGCCCGGACACGGGCCGAAGCCCCGTCGGCCATCCCGCCATCATGCAGTCCCACCATCTGACAGTCGGGCTTATCCACATGGTTATCCACACTGGGGAAAAGTCCCCACAGCCTGTGGATAACTTTTCCGACCGGGACTGTCCACAGCTGTGCACAACCGCTCGGAAACGGGAGAACCGCACAGGGGAACACGCGTAGAACAGCAGTCCACAGGCGGACCGGCGCACAACCTGTGCACAACCCCCCACCCGCTGTGGACAAACGTCCAGGGCGTCACGCGCCGTAGAGGGCCATCCCGGTCAGCAACATCGCCGCCTCCACTGCCACCGCCCCGGCCACCGTCAGCGCCTGGACCAGGTTGCGGCGCTCGCGGGGGGCGTACATCAGGCCCAAAGCCGTCAGTGCGCCCAGGGCCAGGCCGCCGAGGTGCGCGCGCCAGTCGATGCCCGGGCGGGAGAAGGTGACCACCAGGTTGAAGACCAGGAAGGCCACCGCCGGGGCGAGCGGGCCCCGGTTCCGCAGCTGCATCACGATCGTGGCGCCGATCAGGCCGAAGACCGCCCCGGAGGCCCCCAGCGAGTTCATCCAGTCGCCGGCCACCAGGAAGGCGAAGGTGCTGCCGCCGAGGCCCGCGAGCAGGTAGAGGGCCAGGAAGCGCAGCCGGCCGAGCGCCTCCTCCAGCGGCGGGCCGAGCCAGAGCAGCACCAGCATGTTCAGCCCGATGTGCCACCACTCCAGGTGCAGGAAGGTGGCGGTCAGCAGCCGGTACCACTGGGCCGGACCGTCGGCGATGCCGTACGGACCGCCGAGAACGTCCCGCCCGGCGCTGACCAGTGACCAGACCTCACCCAGCCGCGGCCTGAGCACGTAGGCGGCCAGCAGCCAGACCACCAGGTTGATCCCGACCAGCACCCGGGTGACCAGCCCGCCGTCGACGGTCAGTGCGCCGCCGAACCGGGTGGTCGCCCGCCGCGCCCCGGTGTGCCCGCCACCGACGCACTCCGGGCACTGGAAACCCACCGAGGCGGCCACCATGCACCGGGGGCAGATCGGCCGCTCGCAGCGGGTGCAGGAGATCCCGGTGGCGGTCTGCGGATGCCGGTAGCAACCGGGCGGCCCACCCTCCGGAGAAGGCTCCGTCGACTGCCGCGGCTCGTCCGGGAGCATCAGCGCTCTCCCCTTCCCGTACCCGACCACCGGAGCCGCCAGCGTACTGCGGCACCCCCCGCCCCCGGTGCCTTCCCGCACCCGCGCCCGCCCCGGCACCCCACTCCCCACGGGAACCCGTTTCTCCCCTGCCGCTTCTCCCCCGGCCCGCACACAGGGGCCCTCGCCCGGCCCACCCCGGAGTGCCGGTGGACAAATCCGGATGCATGATCAGCATTCAGGTGGATACGTGCATAAAGGATGCCGCCCAGGAGGAGAGACTCGTGAGCTTTTCGGATTCGGCCCGTGAGACGGCCACCAGGACCCGGGACACCGCCTCGCACTTCGCGGACGGCGCCAAGCAACGCCTCGGGCCCGCCTTGGACGCGCTCGGGCCGAAGGCCTCCCAGGCCGCCCACAATCTCCGCGTCCAGTACGACAGGCACCTCGCCCCACAGTTCGGCCAGGCCTTCGCCAGCCTGCCGCCCGAGGCCCAGGAGAACGCCCTGAAGGCCCTCCACCGGGCCCAGGAGGCCGCGCTGGCGGCCCGCCTCTCCGCCACCCGCGCCGCCGACCAGGCCCGCGCCACGGTGGGCCCCAGGGTCGCCCAGGCCGTCGAGGACGCCCGCGCCGCGGTCTCCCCGGTCGCCCACGAGGCCCAGGCCCGCGGCGCCGCCGCGCTGACCGCCCTCCAGGGCCACGTGAGCGCGGCCGAGATCAGCGAACTCGCCGCCCGGAACGCGAAGCGGGCGCGGTGCCGCGGCGGCTGGTCCACCGGCCTCGCGGTGGCGGGCGTGCTGGCGATCGGCGGCGGCATCGTCGCCTGGCAGTGGTGGCGCCGGCACAGCAACCCGGAGTGGCTGGTCGAACCCCCGGCCCGGGAGGCGCCCCGGCCGGGCGGCGCCACCGCCCCGATGAACGGCGCCGCCCCCGACGACGCGGCCGAGTCCGCGGACCCCACCGAGGACGACCGCCCGCAGTCCTAGCGAACGGTCCGGGGAAGACGGCCCGGAACGACAGAACGGCGGCTGACCCGGAGAACAGGTCAGCCGCCGTTCAGGCGCTGTGGAGCATAGGAGACTCGAACTCCTGACATCTGCCTTGCAAAGGCAGCGCTCTACCAACTGAGCTAATGCCCCTCGACGGCACGGCGCGTGCCAACGGGCACTAGCGTACCGGGTTCCGACGCGATTCCGAGCGCCGTCCCCTCGAAGGAACCGGCCGGTCCGGTCGTAGGACCGGGCCGACCGGTTTCGGGAGGCGCGATCAGCGCCTCCGAAGATCGTCGATCGTCAGATCGTCCGGGTCAGCGACCGGCCGGAACCGGGTCGGTGGCCTCGGTCCACAGGTCCTGCTCGGCGCGGTCCGCCTGGACCTGACGGTAGACAAAGAAGCCGCCGAGGGCGACCAGGGCGACCAGGAGGAGCTTCTTCACCGCGGGACCTCGTCCTTCTTGCGTTGGTGGACTCAGGAGCCGGTGCTCCAGCCGGACTGGAACGGGCCGACAAGTCCAGATGTGTTTCGAGCGCGAACGGGCTGCCGGGTGCCAGACTGCCCTTGCGGCCGATGATACACACCAGTGTCCCAATCGTGACCAGCCACCGGTGCTTCAACCCGAAGGCCCGCCTGGAGGATTGACGCCGCACCTCCCGTCCTGCGGTTCGTCCGCACGCGGCCGGTCCGGGAAGCCCTCGTCAGAGCCGGTCCGGCCGGCACCCCGGCCGCGACGCCCCCGGATTCACGGCGAAACGACGAGGGGCCCGGAGTGATCACTCCGGGCCCCTCGTGGCGGTGGGCCTAACAGGACTTGAACCTGTGGCCTCTTCCTTATCAGGGAAGCGCTCTAACCGTCTGAGCTATAGGCCCGCGCTGCTCAGAGAGCGTACCGGAAGCCACCCCGATCTGCGAAAACGACAAGAGGCCCGGAGTGATCACTCCGGGCCTCTCGCGGTGGTGGGCCTAACAGGACTTGAACCTGTGGCCTCTTCCTTATCAGGGAAGCGCTCTAACCGTCTGAGCTATAGGCCCTTGCCGCACTGAAAGATTAGCGGACCGACCGCCGATCCCCCAAATCCGTTCCGGCCTAGGTCGCGGCAGGGACCTCGACGGCCGGACGCACCAGCCACTCCTCGCGGGTCGGCGGCAGAGCGGCCACGCCCTCCTCGGTGCTGCGGACGGCGAGGACCTGGTTCACGCCGATCCGGTTCTGCTCGAAGGCGAGCGCGGAGGCGGCCATGTACAGCCGCCAGACCCGGGCGCGGCCGCGACCGACCAACCGGACCGCCTCCGTCCAGTGCGCCTCCAGATTGGCCACCCACTCGCGCAGGGTCAGCGCGTAGTGCTCGCGCAGCGCCTCGACGTCCCGGACCTCGAAGCCGGCCTCCTCCAGCCGGGCCACGGTGGAACCGACCGGGGAGAGCTCACCGTCCGGGAAGACGTAGCGGTCGATGAAGGGGCTGGTGCGGTGCGGCTCACCGGGGTGGTCCGGGCGGCGGGCGATCTGGTGGTTGAGCAGCCGGCCGCCGGGCACCAGCAGCCCGTACAGGCCCTCGGCGTAGACCCGGTACTGCTCGGAACCGACGTGCTCGGCCATGCCGACGCTGGAGATCGCGTCGAACGGGCCGTCGGTGATCTCCCGGTAGTCCTGCAGCCGGACCTCGACCCGGTCGGCGAGACCGGCCTCCTCGACCCGCGCGCGGGCCAGCGCGACCTGCTCCTTGGAGATGGAGACGCCGACCGCGGTGACCCCGTAGTGCTTCGCCGCGTGCAGCAGCAGCGAACCCCAGCCGCAGCCGACGTCCAGCAGCCGCATCCCGGGCCGCAGGCCGAGCTTGCGGCAGATCAGGTCGAGCTTGGCCTCCTGGGCCGCCTCCAGGCTCTTCGCCTCGGGCGTCCAGTAGGCGCAGGAGTAGACCATGGACGAACCCAGCACGAGGCCGTAGAAGTCGTTCCCGACGTCGTAGTGGTGACTGATGGCCGCGCGGTCCCGGCCGCGGCTGTGCAGCCGCCCCTGGGCCCTGCGGACCTCCTCCGGGGGCGGGGTGGGCTCCGGGCCGATCGCCCCGGCCCGCACGGCGGCGGCGAGGACCCTGCGACCCCTGGCGCCGAACACGTCGCGCGGCCCGATGGTCATGGTGCGGATCTCCGGCCGCTCGGCGAAGCGGGCGACCGCGGAGAGCGTCTCGTACAGGTCGGTGCCGGGGGCGAGGTCCAAGTCCCCCGAGACGTACGCCCGGGCCAGGCCCAGCTCGTCCGGCTGCCAGATCAGCCGGCGCAGCGCCCGGCGGTTGCGCAGCACCACCGTGGGCGTTCCCGGCGGCCCGGCGACGCTGCCGTCCCATGCCTGGACCCGCAGTGGTACCGGGACCCCCAACAGCCCTTCCAGGGCCTCCACCAGTTGACCTGCGAGCTTCGCCATCGCGCGCCTCCGTCCAGTCGTCCTGCTGAACCTCTCCCGACCCGGTCGACCGACCAGGGACGGCCTGTGGCACTCCCAGGCGCGGGAACGGGCGGCGTCCAGCTAATCCCACCGCGGCCGACCCGTTTCCGGGTGGCGCGCCGCGGGAGCCGGCTGTCACCCGAATGCCGACGGGCCCCGCAGGCGGCAACAGCCTGCGGGGCCCGTACATTCCGCTCTCGGACGGACAACTGACCGATGGTCAGCATTCGGCCAGGGATCAGTCCTCTTCGGCCAGGGTCAGCTCGACGCCGCCGGTGAAGCCGGCCGCCGCGTTGTAGATGAAGGCCGAGAGCGTGGACAGCGCGGTCAGCAGCACGACGTCGACCACGGCGATCAGCGTGGTGAACATCATCACCTTGCCGAAGCCGATGTAGTCCATCAGGTTCAGCTGGCTGCTGGTGTTCTCGGCGCCGCCGCCGGTGACGTCCTTGAGCGTCTTGGTCAGCGAGTCGAAGACGCCGAGCGAGTCCAGCGTCATCCACAGCACCGCCGCGGCCACGATGATGATGATGCCGACGGCCAGCGACAGCAGGAAGCTGACCTTCATCACCGACCACGGGTCGACCTTGGTCACCCGTAGCCGGGCCTTGCGGGTCCGGCCGAGGGTTCCGACGCCGGTCGAGGGCCCGCCGGAGGGGCGGCGCGCCGCCCCGGGGACGGGGGTGCCGCCGGCCGGGGTGTTGCCACCGGTCCGGGTGCCCCGGGCCGGGGTCGGCTGCCCCTTGGTGTAGGTGGTCGGCGTCGAGAAGCCGCCCGCGCCGGGGGCCTGGCTGCCGGACGGCGTCTGGCCCCCGTAGGTCGCACCGGCCTGGCCCGCTCCGCCGACCGGCGGCATCAGCGAGGTGGACGCGGCCGAGTGCTCGGTCGGCGGCTGTCCCGGGACGCCGTACGAACCCCCGCCCTGCGCGCCCGGACGGCCGCCGGAGGGTCCTCCCGCAGCACCCGTGGCTCCACTCACCTGGTCCTCCCGCACTTCCCACCAGGGCGGCGCCGCCCTGGTCCGTCACTCGTCATCCAGCGCCCGGCGGGATTGCCCGGTACTGGTCGGCGTCCGATGCCGCCGCGTCCACTCCTGTGGACGCGGCGACACCGGTCTGCGGTTCGGTTCAGGCCTCGGCGTCGCCGCCGACCGCCGTCTCCGCACCCTCGGCCGTCTCGGTGGACTCGGTGCCCGCGACCTCGTCCTCCGCCGTCTCGTCGTCCTCGGCCTCCGCGTTGCGGGCCATGCCCACCACCGCGTCGCGCTTTCCGAGGTTGATCAGTTGGACGCCCATGGTGTCACGTCCGGTTTCACGAACTTCGGAAACCCTCGTTCGGATCACTCCACCCGACAGGGTGATCGCCATGATCTCGTCGGTGTCGTCGACCACCAGCGCGCCGACCAGCGAGCCCCGGCCCTCGACGATCTTCGCCGCCTTGGTCCCGTAACCGCCGCGCCCCTGGACACGGTACTCGTCCACACCGGTGCGCTTGGCGTAGCCACCGTCGGTGGCGGTGAAGACGTACGTCCCCGGACGGACGACGTTCATCGAGAGCAGCTCGTCGTCCTCGCGGAAGGCCATGCCCTTGACGCCGGAGGTGGCACGGCCGGTGGGCCGCAGTGCGTCGTCGGTCGCGGTGAAGCGGATCGACTGGGCCTTCTTGGAGACCAGCAGCAGGTCGTCCTCGGCGGAGACCAGCTCGGCGCCGATCAGCTCGTCGTCCCGGCCCTCCTCGTCCTGGCGCAGGTTGATCGCGATCAGGCCGCCGGAGCGCGGGGAGTCGTAGTCCTTGAGCGGGGACTTCTTCACCAGGCCGGCCCGGGTGGCGAGGACCAGGTACGGCTTGTCCTCGTAGGTGCGGACGGCCATCACCTGGGTGATGTGCTCCTCCGGCTGGAAGGCCAGCAGGTTGGCCACGTGCTGGCCGCGGGCATCGCGCCCGGCGTCCGGCAGCTCGTAGCCCTTGGCGCGGTAGACCCGGCCCTTGTTGGTGAAGAACAGGATCCAGTTGTGGGTCGTCGTCACGAAGAAGTGGTCGACGATGTCGTCCTGCTTGAGCTGGGCACCGCGCACGCCCTTGCCGCCGCGCTTCTGCGAGCGGTAGAGGTCGGAGCGGGTCCGCTTGACGTAGCCGCCACGGGTGATCGTGACGACGATGTCCTCCTCGGCGATGAGGTCCTCGATGGAGAGGTCGCCGTCGGACGGGATCAGGGTGGAGCGCCGCTCGTCGCCGTACTTCTCGACGATCGCGGCGAGCTCCTCGGAGATGATCTCCCGCTGACGGATCGGCGAGGCCAGGATCGCGTTGTACTCGTCGATCTTGCGCTGCAGCTCGTCGTGCTCGTCCGTGATCCGCTGGCGCTCCAGGGCGGCCAGGCGGCGCAGCTGCATCTCGAGGATGGCGTTGGCCTGGAGCTCGTCGATGTCGAGCAGGCCCATCAGGCCGGTGCGGGCGGCGTCCGCGCTCGCCGAGGCCCGGATCAGCGCGATGACCTCGTCGATCAGGTCCAGGGCCTTGAGCAGCGCGCGCAGGATGTGGGCGCGCTCCTCCGCCTTGCGCAGCCGGAAGGTGGTGCGCCGGACGATGACCTCGACCTGGTGGTTGACCCAGTGCCGGATGAAGGCGTCCAGCGACAGGGTGCGCGGCACGCCGTCGACCAGGGCCAGCATGTTGGCGCCGAAGTTGGTCTGCAGCTCGGTGTGCTTGTACAGGTTGTTCAGCACGACCTTGGCGACCGCGTCGCGCTTGAGCACGACCACCAGGCGGGTGCCGGTGCGGGACGAGGACTCGTCGCGGACGTCGGCGATGCCGGCGATCTTGCCGTCCTTGACCAGGTCGGCGATCTTCAGCGCGAGGTTGTCCGGGTTGACCTGGTACGGCAGCTCGGTGATCACCAGGCACTGGCGGCCCTGGATCTCCTCGACCTCGACCACGGCGCGCATGGTGACCGAGCCGCGGCCGGTGCGGTAGTAGTCGTCGATCCCGCGGCGGCCGACGATCAGCGCGCCGGTGGGGAAGTCGGGGCCCTTGATCCGCTCGATCAGGGCCTCCAGCAGCTCCTCGGCGGAGGCCTCCGGGTTCTCCAGGTACCAGAGCGCGCCGGAGGCGACCTCGCGGAGGTTGTGCGGCGGGATGTTGGTGGCCATGCCGACCGCGATGCCGGTGGCACCGTTGACCAGCAGGTTGGGGATGCGTGCGGGCAGGACGGTCGGCTCCTGCGAGCGGCCGTCGTAGTTGGGCGCGAAGTCGACGGTCTCCTCGTCGATGTCGCGCATCATCTCCATGGCCAGCGGCATCAGCTTGCACTCGGTGTAGCGCATGGCCGCGGCCGGGTCGTTGCCCGGGGAGCCGAAGTTGCCGTTGCCGTCCACCAGCGGCATCCGCAGCGACCACGGCTGGGCCAGGCGGACCACGGTGTCGTAGATCGAGGTGTCACCGTGCGGGTGGTAGTTGCCCATGACGTCGCCGACGACGCGGGCGCACTTGTAGTAGCCCTTCTCGGGGCGGTACCCGCCGTCGTACATCGCGTAGAGCACGCGGCGGTGCACCGGCTTGAGGCCGTCGCGGACCTCGGGGAGCGCACGGCTGACGATCACGCTCATCGCGTAGTCGAGGTACGAGCGCTGCATCTCGGTCTCGAGCTCGACCGGCTCGATCCGCATGGTCACCTGGGCGGTGGCCTCGGCGGCGTCGGGAATCTCGGGGGTCTCGGGCTGTTCGCCGTCGGGACGGTTGTCGTCGACCACTGGTGGTCAGTTTCCTTTCACGCGGACTGGTACGTGCGGGGCCTGGGGTGCAGGCGCGTCACACGTCCAGGAAGCGGACGTCCTTGGCGTTGCGCTGGATGAAGGAGCGGCGGGCCTCGACGTCCTCGCCCATCAGCACGGAGAACAGCTCGTCGGCGCGGGCGGCGTCCTCCAGGGTGACCTGGAGCAGCAGCCGGTGCTCGGCGTCCATGGTGGTGACCCGGAGCTCCTCGGCGTTCATCTCGCCGAGACCCTTGAAGCGCTGGATCGCGTCGTCCTTGGGCAGCCGGCGCCCGGCCTCCACGCCGGCGGCGATCAGAGCGTCGCGCTCACGGTCGGAGTAGGCGTACTCGAAGTCGTCCTTGCCCCACTTGATCTTGTACAGCGGCGGCATGGCGAGGTAGACGTACCCGGCCTCGACCAGCGGCCGCATGAAGCGGAACAGCAGGGTCAGCAGCAGGGTGCGGATGTGCTGACCGTCGACGTCGGCGTCCGCCATCAGGACGATCTTGTGGTACCGCAGCTTGGACTCGTCGTAGTCCTCCTGGATGCCGCAGCCGAAGGCCGAGATCAGCGCCTGGACCTCGGTGTTCTGCAGCACCTTGTCGATCCGGGCCTTCTCGACGTTCAGGATCTTGCCGCGGATCGGCAGGATGGCCTGGGTGCGCGGGTCGCGGCCCTGCTTGGCCGAGCCGCCTGCGGAGTCGCCCTCGACGATGAAGATCTCGCACTCGGACGGGTCCTTGGACTGGCAGTCGGAGAGCTTGCCCGGCAGCGAGGCGGACTCCAGCAGGCCCTTGCGGCGGGTGAGGTCGCGGGCCTTGCGGGCGGCGACGCGCGCGGTGGCGGCCTGGATGGACTTGCGGATGATGTCCGCGGCCTCGTTGGGGTTGCGGTCCAGCCAGTCGGCGAGGTGCTCGTTGACGACCTTCTGGACGAAGGTCTTCGCCTCGGTGTTGCCGAGCTTGTCCTTGGTCTGGCCCTCGAACTGCGGCTCGCCGAGCTTGACCGAGATGATCGCGGTCAGACCCTCGCGGATGTCCTCGCCGGAGAGGTTGTCGTCCTTCTCGCGGAGCAGCTTCTTGTCCCGCGCGTAGCGGTTGACCAGGCCGGTCAGCGCGGCGCGGAAACCCTCCTCGTGGGTACCGCCGCCGTGGGTGTGGATGGTGTTGGCGAAGCTGTAGACCCCCTCGGTGTAGGAGGAGTTCCACTGCATCGCGATCTCCACCGAGATCGCCCTGTCCTTGTCCTCGGCCTCGAAGTCGATCACCGAGGGGTGGATGACCTCGCCCTTGCGGGAGTTGAGGTGGGCGACGAAGTCGGCGATGCCGCCGTCGTACTTGTACGTGACGGTGAGCGGCTTGCCCTCCTCGTCCACGTGCTCGGGGCGCTCGTCGGTCAGCGAGATCGACAGGCCCTTGTTGAGGAAGGCCATCTCCTGGAAGCGCCGGGAGAGCGTCTCGAAGGAGTAGACGGTGGTCTCGAAGATGTCGCCGTCGGCCCAGAAGGTCACCGTGGTGCCGGTGCGGTCCGTCTCCGCGCCCTTGGCCAGGGCGGCGGTCGGCGCGCCCATCTTGTAGTCCTGGGTCCAGATGCTGCCGTCCTTGTGGATCTCCACCGAGAGCCGGGTGGACAGCGCGTTCACCACCGAGACGCCCACGCCGTGCAGACCGCCGGAGACGGCGTAGCCGCCGCCGCCGAACTTGCCGCCCGCGTGCAGGACGGTGAGCACGACCTCGACGGCGGGCTTGTCCTGGCCGGGGACGATGTCCACCGGGATGCCGCGGCCGTTGTCGACGACGCGGATCGCGCCGTCGGCCATGATCGTGACGTCGATGGTGTCGGCGTACCCGGCCATCGCCTCGTCGACGGAGTTGTCCACGACCTCCTGCACCAGGTGGTGCAGGCCGCGCTCACCGGTGGAGCCGATGTACATGCCGGGGCGCTTGCGGACGGCGTCGAGGCCTTCCAGCACCTGGATGTTGCTACCGGTGTAGGAAGCCTGGTCGGTCTGGTCTGGGGTCTGGCTGGGGTTGCCGGAATCGGCCACGAAGCGCCCTCTCTGGCACAGCACGGGTCGCATGCCTCTCCCCCTACGGGCGGGCGTGCGACCACAGCGTTTCGACTCGGTTGCCACTAGCAACAGTGTTTGGCTCCCAGTCTACCGGTACGACTGACAGAGATGGGCGTTTGGCAGCCCTTGAAGGCAGATATGCCGCCCTGAATCCCCTCGGCACATGTCCCGATACTCGCCCGGGGGGCCCGGGGCGCCTGGAAGGGCCGTCAGGGATTCCGGAAGATCGTGGTCCGATCCCGGCGGGGCCGACGGGCCCTAGCCCCAGGTGTCGCCCGGGCCCTTGCTCCCGGGCGCGCGCAGCCGGCCGTAGCCGCGGGCGGGCGCGGCCGGGCCGAGCACCTTGATGGTCCGCACCGTGCCGTGGCCCAGCTCGTGGTTCAGACGAGCCACCAACTGCCGTGCCAACCAGCGCAGTTGAGTCGCCCAGGCGGTGGAGTCGCACTGCACGGTGAGCACCGCGGCGGCCTCGTCGTAGGAGGAGGGGTGGCAGTGCGCGGCGATGTCCGGACCGACGATCTGCGGCCAGCGGCCCATCACCCCGCCGACCGCGGCGGAGGACTCCCAGCCGCGCTCGGTCAGCAGCCGGTTCAGCGCCGCGCCCAGCGGGACCGGGTCGCGGCCGTCCGAGCGGGCGCCGCTGCGCAGGCCGTGCCGCTTCGCCTCGCGCTTCTGCTGCACCTGCTCGCCGCGCTGGCGGGCCTGGGCGCGGGCCGCCCGCAGGGCGGAACGGGCCAGGTCGGCGCCGGTGGGCTCGGGGGCAGCGGGGGTGGGGCCAGAGAGGGAGTGCTCCGCCGGCTCGCTCACGGCGATCTCCTTTCCCCAGCCTGTGGACAACCGATGAGCCGTCCAGCCTACGGGAGCGCTCGGACGCGTGACGGCGGGGCGTACCCGAGGCGCGGTCGGTGTGACGAGCGGATCAGGTGACGGATCCGACGATGGATCGGGCGATGAACCGGGCCGCGGATCAGGCGTCGATCCGGCGGACGGCGCCGTCGGAGACCGCGAACCGGGCGCCGGCCAGCGCCTTCGGCACGTCCTCGGCCACCGCGGCGGTGACCAGCACCTGCTCGCCGTCGGCCACCAGTTCGGCCAGCCGGTCCCGGCGGGCGGCGTCCAGCTCGGCGAAGACGTCGTCCAGGATCAGCACCGGCTCGCCGCCGTCGGCCCGCAGCAACTCGTACGAGGCCAGCCGCAGCGCCAGCGCGAACGACCAGGACTCGCCGTGGCTGGCGTAGCCCTTGGCGGGCAGCGGGCCGAGCCTGAGCACCAGCTCGTCGCGGTGCGGACCGACCAGGGTGACCCCGCGCTCGACCTCCTGCTTGCGGACCGCCTGCAGCGCCTGCAGCAGCTGCTCCTCGGCCTGCTCCCGGCTGGTCGGCAGCTCGCCCTCGAAGGAGCTGCGGTACTCCAGCGCGGTCTCGCCGCCGCCGGGGGCCAACTGCCCGTAAGCGGCCGTCACCAGCGGCTGCAGGACGGCCACCAGCTGGATCCGGAAGGCTGTCAGCTCGGCGCCGGCGCGTGCCAGATGGCCGTCCCACACCTCCAGGGTGGACAGGTCGGCGCCCTTGCCGCCGCCGGCCCGGCGGGCCATCGCGGCGGTCTTCAGCAGGGCGTTGCGCTGCTTGAGCACCCGCTCGTAGTCCTGCCGGACCCCGGCCAGCCGGGGCGCGCGGGCGGTCAGCAGCTCGTCCAGGAAGCGCCGGCGCTCGCCCGGATCGCCCTTGACCAGGCTGAGGTCCTCGGGGGCGAACAGCACGGTGCGCAGCAGGCCCAGCACGTCGCGCGGGCGGACGTTGTCCGAGCGGTTGATCCGGGCCCGGTTGGCCTTGCCCGGGGTGAGCTCCAGCTCGACCAGGGTGGAGCGGCCGCGGTCCACCACCGAGGTGCGGATCACCGCCCGCTCGGCGCCGAGCCGGATCAGCGGGGCGTCGGTGGCGACCCGGTGGCTGCCCAGGGTGGCGACGTAGCCGATCGCCTCGACCAGGTTGGTCTTGCCCTGGCCGTTGGGTCCGACGAAGGCCGTCACGCCCGGGTCGAGGGGAACCTCGGCCCGGGCGTACGACCGGAAGTCGGCGAGCGACAGATGCGCGACGTGCATGGCGGTGGACTGCGCTCGCCTTCTATGAACAGACCTGTGGATGACCGGGGAGCCCGGTGGAACTCCGCCCCCGGGAGGGGACTCCGCCCCGGAAGGGGGCTACTTCGACTCGACCGCGTGGCCGCCGAACTGGTTGCGCAGCGCGGCGATCATCTTCATCTGCGGCGAGTCGTCCTGGCGGGAGGCGAAGCGGGCGAACAGCGAGGCGGTGATCGCCGGCAGCGGCACGGCGTGGTCGATCGCGGCCTCGACGGTCCAGCGGCCCTCGCCGGAGTCGGCGGCCCAGCCGCGCAGCTTGTCCAGGTGCTCGTCCTCGTCCAGGGCGCGGACGGCCAGGTCCAGCAGCCAGGAGCGGATGACGGTGCCCTCCTGCCAGCTGCGGAAGACCTCGCGCACGTCGGTGACCTCGGGGGCGGCCTCCAGCAGCTCCCAGCCCTCGGCGAAGGCCTGCATCATCGCGTACTCGATGCCGTTGTGGACCATCTTGGCGAAGTGGCCGGCGCCCACCGCGCCCGCGTGCACCGAGCCGAAGTCGCCCTCCGGCTTGAGCGCGTCGAAGACCGGCTGAACGCGCGCGACGTGCTCGGCGTCGCCGCCGTACATCAGCGCGTAGCCGTTCTCCAGGCCCCAGACGCCGCCGGAGACGCCGCAGTCGACGAAGCCGATGCCCTTGGCGGCCAGCGCCTCGGCGTGCTTGATGTCGTCGGTCCAGCGGGAGTTGCCGCCGTCGACGACCACGTCGCCGGGGGAGAGCAGCTCGGCGAGTTCGTCGACGGTCGCCTGGGTCGCGGCACCGGCCGGGACCATCACCCAGACCACGCGGGGGCCCTGGAGCTTGGTGACGAGCTCCTGCAGGCTCTCGACGTCGGAGATCTCCGGGTTGCGGTCGTAGCCGACGACGGTGTGGCCGGCGCGGCGGATCCGCTCGCGCATGTTGCCGCCCATCTTGCCGAGACCGATGAGGCCGAGCTCCATGACCAAATCCTTACTGTGGGGACGTGCCTGCCGGCGGCGCCGTTGCCGCACTCCCCGAGCCTACGCTTCCGACGGTGACGGGCTCTGCGCAGTCGGGCCGACCGGGGGAGACGTCCACAGGCTGTGCACAGCGGGTGTGCACAGCCTGTGGGTGACGGACGGAGCCGGCGGTCAGCCGGAGAGGCGGACCGGCATGATCAGGTACTGGTACGCCTTGTCCTCCTCGGCGTCCACCGAGACCTTGCCGCTGAGCAGGGCCGGCTTGGTCGGGGTGGTGAAGCTCAGCTGGGCGAAGGGGGAGTCGATGGCCTTGAGGCCCTCCTCCAGGTAGCCCGGGTTGAAGGCGATCGAGATGTCGTCGCCCTCCAGGTCGGCCTCGATCCGCTCGGTGGCCTGGGCGTCGTCGCCCGAGCCGGCCTCCAGGGTCAGCACGCCCTGCTCGAAGTTGAGCCGGACCGGGGTGTTGCGCTCGGCGACCAGCGAGACGCGCTTGAGCGCCTCCAGGAAGGGCTGGGTCTGGATCGCGGCGACCGCGCTGAACTCGGTCGGGAAGAGGCTGCGGAACTTGGGGAACTCGCCCTCCAGCAGCCGGGTGGTGGTGCGGCGGCCGGCGCCCTCGAAGCCGATCAGGCCCTCGCCCGCGCCGCCCGAGGAGAGCGCGATGGAGACGTTGTCGCCGCTGCCCAGGGACTTGGCGATGTCCTGCAGGGTCTTGGCGGGCACCAGGGCGACCGCGGAGATGTCCGACTGCTCGGGCTTCCACAGCAGCTCGCGGACGGCGAAGCGGTAACGGTCGGTGGCGGCCAGGGTGATCCGGTCGCCCTCGATCTCGACCCGGACGCCGGTGAGCACCGGCAGGGTGTCGTCCCGGCCGGCGGCGACCGCGGCCTGGCTGACGGCGGAGGCGAAGACGTCCCCGGAGACGGTGCCGGTGGCGGTCGGCATCTGGGGCAGGGCCGGGTACTCGTCCACCGGCAGGGTGGGCAGGGTGAAGCGGGAGCTGCCGCAGACCACGCTGACCCGCTGGCCGTCGGTGGAGATCTCCACAGGCCTGTTGGGAAGGTTGCGCGAGATGTCGTTGAGCAGTCGACCGGAGACCAGGACGGTGCCGGCCTCCTCGACGTCGGCCTCCAGCTCGACCCGGGCCGAGACCTCGTAGTCGAAGCCGGACAGCGCCAGGCTGCCCTCCTGCGCGGTCAGCAGCAGGCCGGCCAGCACCGGCACCGGCGGCCGTGCCGGGAGGCTGCGGGCAGCCCAGGCCACCGCCTCCGCGAGGACGTCACGCTCCACCCGGAACTTCACCGGTAACCGCCTCCTGGATCGAGCGCTCCCGCTCGCACTCTGGTTCGTCTGATCTTGATCGTCGGTCCCGCTGTCCGCCGAGCTCTGCCACTCCGCTTCCAGCTGCAAAGGACAGTCTGACGTACTCCGCCGACAGACGGGGCAGACGGGCGGAAGCAAACCCGAACAGATGTCGGGGAGCGCTTGTCCACAGATTTGGGGCCCACCCACTTTGAAAGCAGGTTCACGGTCTATCTGTGTAGCGGTAGTAGTAGGGCCTGTGGAAACCGTGGATAACCCTGTTTCCGCAGGTCAACGCCCGATTTTTGTCCACAGACGGTGTGGACGGCGGCTGTGGACGGACAGGCCGTGCTGTGGACAGCCGAGCGTTACCCACAGGGCACGCTGAGTATCCACAGGTTATCCCCAGGGCTGTCCCCAGATCCGGGCCCGGTTATCCACGGGCGCCGGTCAACTTTCCGTGACGCCTTTCACACCAGGGCATGAACGGCAGTCCACGGTTGTCGAACTGTGGACCCGGCTGTGGACAACCTGGGGATAACCGCCCGGCCCCTGGGGACAACCGGTGGATAACCCGGACGGCCCATTGGCGGCCCGTCAATTGTCCACACCCTGTGGATAACCGTTGTGCACAAGTCCACAGGCACCTGACCTGCGCGGAAGAGCGTAGCGGCGACAGGCCTGTGGACGAATTCTGGATAACTTCGGACTCCCCAGCCTGTGGACTGTGCGGAAGGGGCCGGTCCTGTGGACAACGGCCTTGCGCGCCCCCGGTTTTCGAATCACCGGTCAGTTGTTCGGCGCCGGCTGCGGGCTGGCGGAACGTCCGTCGACGTCATCCCTGCCCAGCCTCGGCCCGGCACACACCTGTGGATGTGAAGAAAGGGCGTCAGGATCGCTCCTGACGCCCTCTGGAAGCCGGCCGGCCCGTCCGTGGACGGGTGCTAGCTCTTGATGCGGTTGGTGAGTTCGGTGACCTGGTTGTAGATCGAGCGCCGCTCGGCCATCAGCGAGCGGATCTTGCGGTCCGCGTGCATCACGGTGGTGTGGTCGCGGCCGCCGAACTGCGCGCCGATCTTCGGCAACGACAGGTCGGTGAGCTCCCGGCACAGGTACATGGCGATCTGCCGGGCCGTCACCAGCACCCGGCTGCGCGAGGATCCACAGAGGTCGTCCACGCCCAGGCCGAAGTACGCGGCGGTCTGCTGCATGATGACCTGCGCGGTGATCTCCGGGCCGGCGTCCTCGTCCCCGCCCGGGATCAGGTCCTTGAGGACGATCCCGGCCAACTCCAGGTCCACCGGCGCCCGGTTGAGGTTGGCGAAGGCGGTGACCCGGATCAGCGCGCCCTCCAGTTCCCGGATGTTGCGGGTGATCCGGGACGCGATGAACTCCAACACGTCCGCGGGGGCGTTGAGTTGTTCCTGGATCGCCTTCTTGCGCAGGATCGCGATCCGGGTCTCCAGCTCCGGCGGGGTGACGTCGGTGATCAGGCCCCACTCGAAGCGGTTGCGCAGCCGGTCCTCCAGCGTGGTCAGCAGCTTGGGAGGCCGGTCCGAGGAGAGGACGATCTGCTTGTTCGCGTTGTGCAGGGTGTTGAAGGTGTGGAAGAACTCCTCCTGGGTGGACTCCTTGCTCGCGAGGAACTGGACGTCGTCCACGAGCAGGATGTCCATGTCCCGGTAGCGGCGGCGGAAGGTGTCCGCCTTGCCGTCCCGGATCGAGTTGATGAACTCGTTGGTGAACTCCTCCGAGGACACGTAGCGCACCCGGGTGCCCGGGAAGAGGCTGCGCGAGTAGTGCCCGATGGCGTGCAGCAGGTGGGTCTTGCCCAGCCCGGACTCGCCGTAGATGAAGAGCGGGTTGTACGCCTTGGCCGGGGCTTCGGCGACCGCCACCGCCGCCGCGTGCGCGAAGCGGTTGCTGGCGCCGATGACGAAGGTGTCGAAGAGGTACTTGGGGTTCAGCCGGGCGGCCGGCTCGTCCTTGCGCGAGCCGCCGGCCGGGGGCGCGCCGGGCGGGGCGGGCACCCCGGGGACGGCGAGGCGGTCGGTGCCCCGTTCCGCGGTGGGCTTGTCGGCCGGGCGGCCACCGGTGGGCCGGGCGCCGTGCGAACGACGGCCGGCGCCGCCGCGGGGCTGCTCGCCCGGGCCGGGGCCGTACGCGCCGCCGAACAGGTCGCCCTGGGTGGTCGAGGGTGGGCTGGGCAGCGGGCGCGGCGCCTGGCGGGGAGAGGGCTCCTCGGGCTCGCGGTAGGGCTGCTGCGGCTCCTGGTAACCGGACTCCTGGTAACCGGGCCAGGGCTGGCCCGGCTGGCCGCCGTACGGCGCCGGGCGCTGCTCGTAGCCGCCGGTGTCGTAGCGGGGGCGCTCGTAGTCCTGCTCGTAGGGGTGCTGGTAGTCCTGGCCGCCGTAGCCGCCGGTGTCCTCCTCGGCCGGGCCGGGGTACGGCTCGGCGGGGGCCTGGGCGGCGGGCGCGGGGGTGGTGGGCACGGCGTCGGCGTCGACCATCACGGCGATCCGCACCGGCCGGTTGAGCTCGCGGCTGAGGGCCTCGGTCAGCTGCGGCAGCAGCCGGCCCTCCAGCACCTGCTTGGCCCGCTCGTTGGGGGTCGCCAGCAGGGCGGTGTCGTGCATCATCCACATGGGCTGGGTGCGCTGCACCCACTGCTTGTCCATCTCGCCGACGTCGGGGTCGCTGACCAGCCGCTCGACGACCCTCGCCCAGACCGGGACGAGGTCGCTGTTGACATCAGCCACTGGTGCACGCTTTCCAAGAACAAACCAGACAAGTCCTGCAACGGTAGTCAGCGAACGGGAACGGATCAAGTCGTTGTCCACAGGCTGTGGGTAAGTACGCCACGGGCGGCTGGTTTGACCCTCACACCCCGTCCCGCGTACCGTAACCAGGTCGAGTTGTCGATGGCCGCTGCCGCATGTCCGCGGGTCCACCCGCTCCATAAGGCGCGCAGCACGGGCGCCGTGGATTGCCTCAGACCCCAGCCGAACTGGGGCGATGGGCCGGATTTCCGAATCAGGGGAGATCACGCGGACGCACGGTGACGGCCAAGCGACTCCCCGTCATCCTACGATTCACCTCAGGAGCCCCCGAGTGAGCAAGCGCACCTTCCAGCCGAACAACCGTCGCCGCGCGAAGACCCACGGCTTCCGGCTGCGTATGCGTACCCGCGCCGGCCGCGCCATCCTGGCCGCCCGCCGTGGCAAGGGCCGCGCCAGCCTGTCCGCCTGATCCACGACAGAGTCTGTTGTGCTGCCCTCCGAGAATCGGCTGCGGCGGCGCCAGGACTTCGCGACCGCGGTCAAACGCGGTCGCCGGGCCGGCCGGCCCCTTCTGGTCGTCCATCTCAGCAGAGATGCCGACCCGCAGGGGCAGACCGACCGGACCAGCGACTCCCGCCCGCACGTCGCCGAGGGGACTCCTTCGGCGCGTGCGGGTTTCGTCGTGAGCAAGGCCGTCGGCCCGGCGGTCGTTCGCAACCTGGTCAAGCGCCGGTTGCGCCATCTCGTCCGTGATCGTCTGTCCAGGCTGCCCGCCGGTAGCCTGATAGTGGTGCGTGCGCTGCCCCAGGCCGCGACCGCCTCGTACCAGGATCTCGAACGTGATCTTGACGCGGCGCTGAAGCGGTTGCTGAGGGCCGAGCCCGCCGCCACGGCGCCGACGGGAGCAGGGCGATGAAGTACCTGCTGATGGGTCTGATCAGGGTCTACCAGTGGACCATCAGCCCGCTGCTCGGTCCGGTCTGCCGCTATTACCCCTCCTGCTCGCACTACGGCTACGAGGCCGTGAGGGTGCACGGGGCGGTCAAAGGCGGCGGACTGACCGTGTGGCGCATCCTGCGCTGCAATCCGTGGACGCCCGGCGGGGTCGATCATGTCCCGCCGCGCAAGCATCCGGTGTGGCACCGGCGGTTGCGAGACCGGCTGAGCAGCCGGTCCGCCACCGGAGAGCCGGTGACCGTCACCCCCGCCGGTCCGGACCCCGAGGGCCCGGCCACCATTGGCCCGGAGCGGCCAATCCACCTGTCCAAGGAGTCTGACCGGTGACCTTCGGTTTTCTTAGCCCCCTCTACACGGCGGTGTCCTGGATCATCGTCCAGTTCCACTCGCTGTACAGCCTCGTCTTCAATCCGGACGGTGGCTGGGCGTGGGGTCTGTCCATCGCCTCGATGGTCGTCGTCATCCGGATCTGCCTGATCCCGCTCTTCGTGAAGCAGATCAAGGCGACCCGGGCCATGCAGGCGATCCAGCCGAAGATGAAGGCCATCCAGGAGCGCTACAAGAACGACCGGCAGCGCCAGTCCGAAGAGATGATGAAGCTGTACAAGGAGGCGGGTACCAACCCGTTCTCCAGCTGCCTTCCCATCATCGTGCAGGCCCCGTTCTTCACCGCCCTCTACGGCGTGCTCGCCTCGGTCGCCAAGGGCAAGACCATCGGCGTCATCCACGGCGACCTGCTGGTGAGCGCCGGCAAGGCGCACATCTTCGGTGCCCCGCTGTCCGCGACCTTCGTCAGCAGCAGCGTGACCAGCGTCAAGGTCGTCACCGCGGTGATGATCGTCATGATGTCGCTGTCGCAGTTCGTCACCCAGCGCCAGCTGATGACCAAGAACGTCGACCTCACGGTGAAGACGCCGTTCATGCAGCAGCAGAAGATGCTGATGTACGTCTTCCCGGTCATGTTCGCCGTGATGGGCATCAACTTCCCGGTCGGTGTCCTGGTCTACTGGCTGACCACCAACGTCTGGTCGATGGGCCAGCAGCTGATCGTCATCCGCAACAACCCGACCCCGGGCAGCAAGGCCTTCCAGGAGCGCCAGGCGCGGCTGAAGAAGGCCGGCCGGCTGCGTCCGGACGGTACGGAGATCAAGGGCGCGCTCTGGGGCATGCTGCCCCCGTCCAAGGAGGCCCTCGACCAGGCGGCCTCGGCGGCCACCGTGGTCGAGGAGTCGGTGCAGGCGCGCCGCCAGCAGCCGCGTCGGCAGACCAAGGCCCAGCGCCAGCACGGCGGTGCCACCACCCAGGCGGCCGAGTCGGGCGAGGACACCGTGGCCGAGCAGCCGAGCGACGCGGCCCCGGCCGAGTCCGACGCCAAGCAGACCGCGGCCAAGCCCGCCGGCACCAAGCAGGGCGCCCGGCAGCAGCCCAAGCGCGGCGGCCAGCGGCCGAAGAGGAAGTCCTGACCGGCCCCCGGCCCGTTGTGGCAGCCCCGAAGAGCTTCGTTCCCGGCCCGCCAGACGGGCCCAACTCCGAAGGAGTCCATCAGTGACGGAAGGCACCACCACCTCCGCCGTCGAGGCCGAGGCCGCCGCCAGCGCCGACGAGAGCCTCATCACCCGCCTGGAGCACGAGGGCGACATCGCGGCGGACTACCTGGAGGGTCTGCTCGACATCGCGGACCTCGACGGTGACATCGACATGGACGTCGAGGGCGACCGCGCCCTGGTCTCCATCGTCAGCGACGGCAACGACCGCGCGCTGCAGCGCCTGGTCGGCCAGGACGGCGAGGTGCTGGAGGCCCTGCAGGAGCTGACCCGGTTGGCTGTCCACCGGGAGACCGGCGAGCGCAGCCGCCTCATGCTGGACATTGCCGGCTTCCGGGCCCGCAAGCGTGAGGAGCTGGCCGCCCTCGGCGCCGAGGCCGCGGAGCAGGCCAAGAGCACCGGCGAGCAGGTCAAGCTGAAGCCGATGACGCCCTTCGAGCGCAAGGTCGTCCATGACGCGGTCGCGGCCGCGGGTCTGCGCAGCGAGTCCGAGGGCGAAGAGCCCCAGCGGTGCGTGGTCGTGCTGCCGGCCTGAGGCCGACGGTCGATGACCGGCCGCTGCGGCAGCCGGTGAGCTTCACCGGACGCGACCCCGTCCGCCTCGTGCGGGCGGGGTCGTCGTCCCTTCCGGGATGTTTCACGTGAAACAGTGCGTTGAGCGGGTCGGTGGATCCGGGGATCGGAGAGGTCGAGATGGACACGGAGAGCACGGCCGCCGGCCGTCCGGGGGCGGACGTGGATCCGGACGCTGAGGGGCGCGCGGCCGAGGTACCCGAGCTGGATGTGCTGGCCGAGGCGCCGGCCGCCGCCCGGGAGGTCTTCGGCGACCGCTTCGACGCCGCCGTCCGCTACACCGAGCTGCTGGCCACGGCGGGTGTCAGGCGCGGGCTGATCGGGCCGCGCGAGGTGCCCCGGCTGTGGGACCGCCATGTGCTCAACTGCGCGGTGCTGGCCGAGCTGCTGCCGAGCGGCTCCACCCTGTGCGACGTCGGCTCCGGCGCCGGCCTGCCCGGCATCCCGGTGGCGCTGGCCCGTCCGGACGTCTCGGTGACCCTGCTGGAGCCGCTGCTGCGCCGGACCACCTTCCTGGAGGAGGTCGTCCGGGAGCTGGCCCTGGAGAACGTCACGGTGCTGCGCGGCCGCGCCGAGGAGATGGTGGGCAAGCTCGCGGTCGACGTGGTGACCGCCCGGGCGGTGGCGCCGCTGGACCGGCTGGCCGGCTGGGGGCTGCCGCTGCTGCGTCCGCACGGGCAGATGCTGGCGCTCAAGGGCGACAGCGCCGAGCAGGAACTGGCCGACTCGCGCGCCGGGCTGGCCAAGCTGGGCGCGGTCGAGTGGAGCGTCATCTCGGTCGGCGAGGGCACCCTGGAGACCTCGACCCGGGTGGTCCAGGTCAAGGCGGGGGAGAGCCCCGGCGGGGTGAAGGCCGCGACCCGGCGGGCCAAGGTGGCCCGGGCCGGCCGCAACGCCAACGCCAACGCCAAGGGCGGCGAACGCGGTCGGGGCGGGCGGCGCCGCAGCCGCTGAGGGGCTGATGGTGAGGCCCACTGAGGCCGAGTGACGCCGGAAACGGACGAGAGCGGGCGGACGGTCCTCCTGAACGGGGGAGCCGTCCGCCCGTCGTCGTTCAGGTGACGCCCGGGCCGCCGTCGGGACATCGGAGTGTCGCAACGTCAGATTTCCGACATAGCGGGCATGGTGTTTCGCGTGAAACGTCGCTCCTTGCTCTCGGGAATCCTTAGCCGCAGCCGGGCGGCGACTGTTGCCGCTCCGGTTTCACGTGAAACACTGGCCCTCATGCAGGACTCGGAGACCATCGACCAGATCGATGACACGCCCATCGCACGGGCCGCCCAGGCTGCGGTACAGGCGATCGGCCGAGCGGGGGAGGGGCTGCCCCGACCCGCCGGCACCCGGGTGATCGTGGTCGCCAACCAGAAGGGTGGGGTGGGCAAGACCACCACCACCGTGAACATGGCCGCCTCGCTGGCGATGCACGGACTGCGCGTCCTGGTCGTCGACCTCGACCCGCAGGGGAACGCCTCCACCGCCCTCGGCATCGACCACCACGCCGAGGTGCCCTCCATCTACGACGTGCTGGTCGAGGGCAAGCCCCTGGCCGACGTGGTCCAGCCGGTCGTGGACGTCGAGGGGCTGTTCTGCGTCCCCGCCACCATCGACCTGGCCGGCGCCGAGATCGAGCTGGTCTCGCTGGTGGCCCGGGAGAGCCGGCTGCAGCGCGCCATCGCCGCCTACGAGCAGCCGCTGGACTACATCCTGATCGACTGTCCGCCCTCGCTGGGCCTGCTGACGGTCAACGCCCTGGTGGCCGGCCAGGAGGTGCTGATCCCGATCCAGTGCGAGTACTACGCGCTGGAGGGCCTCGGCCAGCTGCTGCGCAACGTCGAGCTGGTGCGCGCGCACCTCAACCCCGCGCTGCACGTCTCGACGATCCTGCTGACCATGTACGACGCCCGGACCAGGCTGGCCGCCCAGGTCGCCGAGGAGGTCCGGACCCACTTCCAGAACGAGGTGCTGAGCACGGCGATCCCGCGCTCGGTGCGCATCTCGGAGGCGCCCAGCTACGGGCAGACGGTGCTCACCTACGACCCGGGTTCGACCGGGGCGCTCTCGTACCTGGAGGCCGCCCGCGAGCTCGCGCTGCGTGCGGTGGGCCAGGTCGGACCGCTGGTGGGCCAGCAGCGGGACGGCCAGCAGGGGTACGGTGCCCCGGTGGCGCAGCACGGTACGACGGAGGGTAATCGGTGAGTGGTCGCAGGGGTCTGGGACGAGGGCTTGGGGCGCTGATCGGCCCCGCGCCGGCGGACAGTGGGGCGGCGCAGCCCGCCGCCGCCACGTCCGCGCCGACCTCGGTGGTGGTGACCGGCGTGACGTCGCCGGCCTCCGTGCCGGTGCTGCCGGGCGGTCGCGGCACGGTGGCTGCCAAGGCGGCCGTCGGGCGACGAGCGGAGCAGCCGGCGCCGGTCCCCGGTGCCTCCTTCGCCGAGCTGCCGCTGGACGCGATCACCCCCAACCCGCGTCAGCCGCGCGAGGTCTTCGACGCGGACAAGCTGGCCGAGCTGGTCGCCTCCATCAAGGAGGTCGGTCTGCTCCAGCCGATCGTGGTGCGTCAGGTCGAGGCCGAGCGCTACGAGCTGATCATGGGCGAGCGCCGTTGGCGCGCCTCCCGGGAGGCCGGGCTGGAGCGGATCCCGGCGATCGTCCGGGCCACCGAGGACGACAAGCTGCTGCTGGACGCCCTGCTGGAGAACCTGCACCGGGCCGAGCTGAACCCGCTGGAGGAGGCGGCCGCCTACGACCAGTTGCTGCGGGACTTCTCCTGCACCCATGTCGAGCTGGCGGACCGGATCGGGCGCTCGCGCCCGCACGTCTCCAACACCCTGCGGCTGCTGAAGCTCCCGCCGTCCGTCCAGCGCCGGGTCGCCGCCGGGGTGCTGACCGCCGGCCACGCCAAGGCGCTGGTGGGCATCCCGGACGCGGACCGGCAGGAGGAGCTGGCCAAGCGGATCATCGCGGAGGGTCTCACGGTGCGGACCACCGAGGAGATCGCCGAGCTGATGAAGACCGAGCAGAAGCCCAAGCGCCAGGCACCCAAGGCGGGCAAGCTGATGTCCCCGGCCTTCAACGACCTGGCGACCCGGCTCTCGGACCGCTTCGACACCCGGGTCAAGGTCGAGGTGTCGCAGCGCGGCGGCAAGCTGGGCAAGGGCAAGGTGGTACTGGAGTTCGGCTCGGTGGAGGACCTCAACCGGATCCTGGACAGCATGGCTCCGGGCGAGGACGGTCTGCGGCTGTCGCAGGGCTGAGCCGGCCGAGGGCAACGACCCGATGGGTGCATGTTCCACGTGAGCGCTGTTTCACGTGAAACATGCACCCATCGGCGTTCATGGGGGAATGCTCGACCGTGAAAGGGAGGAGGAGTACGGGCCATGGGACGCCGGATAGCTCCGCTGACGCTGGACAACCTCACGGATCTGCCGACCGGCTGCCGCTCCTGTGTGTTCTGGGAGCTGGACCCGGTGAGTGCGAAGGAGGCGGTTGAGTCCGGGAAGCCGGAGCTGGAGAAGGAGGGATGGATCTCCGCGGTGCTGCTGGAGTGGGGGTCCTGCGGCCGGATCGCCTACGTGGACGACCAGCCCGCCGGCTTCGTGCTCTACGCCCCGCCGGCCTACGTCCCCCGCTCACAGTCCTTCCCGACCAGCCCGGTCTCGCCGGACGCCGTCCAGCTGATGGTCAGCCGAGTGCTGCCGGGCTACCAGCGGCAGGGGCTGGGCCGGGTGCTGGTGCAGACGGTGGCCAAGGATCTGCTCGGGCGCGGGGTGCGGGCGATCGAGGCCTTCGGCTCGGCGGGCCGGGTGCCGACCAGCTGCGTGCTGCCGGCCGACCACCTGCTGGCGGTGGGCTTCAAGACCGTTCGGCCGCACCACCGCTACCCGCGGCTGCGGCTGGAGGCACGGACCACGCTCTCCTGGCGGGGCGATGTGGAGGTGGCGCTGGAGCGGCTGCTCGGCGGCGGGCGCAAGGAGCCGGCGCTGCGGCCGTTCTGAGCGGCCGGTCCGGAAACCGTGGGTGGAACGACGGCGGCGGGGCTCCCCGGTGTGGGGA
>NZ_JBHVVI010000030.1:0-77628 GCF_042883685.1 Kitasatospora sp. NPDC058190 | reverse complement strand
CCCCGGCGGCCCCGCCCAGGAGATCACCTGCACCGTCCCCGCGGCCTCCGCCCCCCCCCCCCCCCGCCCCGCCCCCCCCCGGCCCGGCCCCCCCCCCGCCGGCCCCCCCACCGCTGCGGCGTCAGCGCGCGCTGGTCTCGTGCACGAAGGCGACCAGGCGGGAGAGCGCGTCCGGGTCCATGGACGGCAGCACGCCGTGGCCGAGGTTGAAGATGTGGCCGCTGGTGCCGAGCGCCTGGGCGGCGTGCAGCACCTCGCGGGCCTTGGTCTCCACGACCTTGGTCGGCGCGAACAGCACCGCCGGGTCGAGGTTGCCCTGCAGGCCCTTGCCGGCGCCGACCCGTTCGGCGGCGACGTTCAGCGGCACCCGCCAGTCGACGCCGACGATGTCCGCGCCGGCCTGGCCCATCAGCCCGAGCAGCTCGCCGGTGCCGACGCCGAAGTGGATCCGCGGCACCCCGTAGTGGGCGACGGCGTCGAAGACCTTGGTGCTGGCCGGCATCACCGAGCGGCGGTAGTCGTCCGGCGCGAGCGAGCCGACCCAGGAGTCGAACAGCTGGACCGCCGAGGCGCCCGCCTCGATCTGCACCTTCAGGAAGGCCGAGGTGATGTCCGCGAGCCGGTCCACCAGGGCGGCCCACAGCTCGGGCTGCCCGTACATCATGGCCTTGGTGTTCTCGTGGTTCTTGGACGGACCGCCCTCGACCAGGTAGCTGGCCAGGGTGTACGGCGCACCCGCGAAGCCGATCAGCGGGGTCTCGCCGAGCTCGTCCACCAGCAGGCCGATGGCCTCGGTGACGTACGGGACGTCGTCGGGCTCCAGCGGGCGCAGCCGCTGGAGGTCCTCGAAGGTACGGATCGGATCGGCGATGACCGGACCGATGCCGGGCTTGATGTCCACGTCGATGCCCACGGCCTTGAGCGGCACCACGATGTCGCTGAAGAAGATCGCCGCGTCCACCTTGTGCCGGCGCACCGGCTGCAGGGTGATCTCCTTGACCAGCTCGGGCCGCATGCAGGACTCCAGCATGGGGATGCCCTCGCGGACCTTCAGGTACTCGGGCAGCGAGCGGCCCGCCTGGCGCATGAACCACACCGGGGTGTGCGGCACCGGCTCGTGCCGGCAGGCGCGCAGGAACGCGGAGTCGTGCGCGGCACCGCGGCGCACGGGGGTGGGTCGGCCGTCGAGGGGGGCCGCCGTCGGGTCTGCCGTAGTCTCGCTCACGGGTCAAATCTTCGCATGCGCCTCGGACCGTCCTCCCCGGGCGGCCTCGTCGCTTCCTCCAAGATCTGTCCGGGTTTGCCGTTCCGGCACGCCGCTCGGACGGAAGTTGCGGCGATAACCCGGGTTTTCGACCTAGTCTTCGGGTCATGGCAGCGGTCGGCGGGCACCCCACGCAGGGTGGCGGAGCAGGTGGCGGAACGGGTCGGGAGGGGGCGCCGAGCGAGTTCCGGGCCGCCGTGGAGGCCCTGAGCGGGGCGCGGCTCCGGCCCGAGCTCCAGCTCTCCCCCGCGCCGGCCCCGCGCCGGCTCGCCCCGCACGCGTTCGCGCTGACCGCCACCGTGGAGGTGGACGGCGAGGAGCTGGCCGACGGCCGGCTGGTGCTGCTCTACGACCCGGCCGGGCAGGAGGCCTGGAACGGGGAGTTCCGGGTGGTCACCATGACCCGGGCCGAGCTGGAGCCGGAGATGGCCGGCGACCCGATGCTCTCCGAGGTCGGCTGGGCCTGGCTGATGGACGCGCTGCAGGCGCAGGGCGCCGGGTACGCGGAGCCGTCCGGCACGGTGACCCGGTGCGCCTCGCAGTACTTCGGCGGACTGGCGGACCGTCCGTCCTCGACCGAGATCGAGATCCGGGCCTCGTGGACGCCGGCCGACGGCCGGTTCGAGCGGCACCTGGCGGCCTGGGGGGATCTGCTCTGCATCAGCGCCGGGCTGCCGCCGGCCACCCCGACCGCGCAGCCGCCGGCCGAGGTCACGTCACTCGGTGGGGTGGTTCCGATGCCCGCCCGGCGACGCCCGCGGTCGCACTGACGAGTGGCGTCCGGGCCGGGCGGCACCTCCCGCCCCGACACCACCCCCAGGACTGACGGAGTGTGACTTCGATCCCGCTCTGCGTCAATTAGCTGGTCAGAAGTGACCGATCAGTGACGCTTCTGATCGATTTTGTGCGAATTCCAAGCATGTCGCATCAGTCACATGCGCGATTTGTCCGTATTGTTACTCACTAGATCGTGATCTTTCGCTAAAGCCGGACACGGTTGCTGCCGAAGCAGACTGTGACCCTTTCCGAACGCGGAACACTCCGACCGCCCCCATCGGGGTTCCGTCCGCCACTCCCCGCAGGAGGCCTGGTGTCGGTCCTTCTTGAGCACCCCGCAAACGTGGTCGCCTACCGCCCGACCAAGCCCACCGCCATGGTGGTCATCGCCGATCCCCGCGTCCGAAACACCGTCACCCGCCACCTGTGGGCGCTCGGCGTCCGCGACGTGATCGAGGTGTCCTCGATCGCCGAGGCCCGCCCCCGGGTCTCCACACCACGCGACATCTGCGTCGCCGACGTACACCTGCCGGACGGCTCCGGACTGACCATCCTCGCCGAGACGCGCGCCGCGGGCTGGCCCAACGGCCTGGCGCTGTCGGCCGCCGACGACATCGGCGCGGTCCGCTCCGCGCTGGCCGGCGGCGTCAAGGGCTACGTGGTCACCGGCACCCGCACCAATGTCGCGATGCCCGGCCGCCCGGGCCTGCCGCTCGGCGCCGCCGGACTGGCCGGCCGGATGCGCCGCCCCGGGATGCCGGGCATGCCGGGCGCCGCCGGCGCTCCGGGAGCGCCCGGGGCCCCCGGTGCGCCGGGCCCGCAGCAGGCCGCCTACCGCGAGCTGTCCGGCCGCGAGGTCGAGGTGCTGCGGCTGGTCGCCGAGGGCCAGTCGAACAAGGCGATCGGCGTGGCGATGGGCCTGTCCGCACTCACCGTGAAGAGCCACCTGGCCCGGATCGCCCGCAAGCTCGGCACCGGGGACCGCGCGGGCATGGTCGCGGTCGCACTGCGCACCGGAATCATCCACTGAGCCGATCGATCCCGAACTGTTTGTCGAACCACAACGGCGGCTCAGGAGGAACGTTCCTTCTGAGCCGCCGCAGGCGTGGAAGCGGCCACCGCAGGCATCGGGGCAGCCGCCGCGGCCATGTGCGGACGGCACCTTCGCCGCCGCCCGTAACGGTCTGACCAGTCCGACAACACTCCCAGTTCCGGGGACCGTCGTACCCTTGGGGGGTGACCGACGCCGTAGCAGCCATCCCAGAAGAAGCAGCCCCGGTCCCGCTCCTCGAACCGAAGGAGGGGATCCCGCCCGTCGTGGCGGACGAGCGGGCGCTGGCCGCCACGGTCGCCGCCTTCGCCGCGGGCACCGGACCGGTCGCCGTCGACGCCGAGCGCGCCTCCGGCTACCGCTACGGGCAGCGCGCGTACCTCATCCAGCTGCGCCGCGCGGGCGCCGGCTCCGCCCTGATCGACCCGATCGCCTGCCCCGACCTCAGCGGGCTGGGCGCCGCCATCGCGGACGCCGAGTGGGTGGTGCACGCCGCCACCCAGGACCTGCCCTGCCTGGCCGAGGTGGGCATGAGACCCCAGCGCCTGTTCGACACCGAGCTGGCCGGGCGGATCGCCGGCTTCGCCCGGGTCGGCCTCGGGCCGATGACCGAGAACGTGCTCGGGCTGAGCCTGGCCAAGGAGCACTCGGCGGTCGACTGGTCCACCCGCCCGCTGCCCGAGCCCTGGCTGCGCTACGCGGCTCTGGACGTCGAGGTGCTGGTCGAGCTGCGCGACGCACTCGAACAGGAGCTGGACGCCCAGGGCAAGCTCGGCTGGGCCCTGGAGGAGTTCGCCTCGATCGCCGCCGCGCCCCGCCCGGCCCCGCGCACCGACCCGTGGCGGCGCACCTCGCAGCTGCACAAGGTCCGCCGGCGCCGCCAGCTGGCCGTGGTGCGCGAGCTGTGGCTGACCCGCGACCGGATAGCGCAGGAGCGCGACGTCTCCCCCGGCCGGGTGCTCTCGGACGCCGCGATCGTCAACGCCGCGCTGGCCATGCCGCTGAACATCGCCGCGCTGCAGGCCGTCCAGGGCTTCGGGCCGCGGCTGCACCGGCGCCAGCTGGACCAGTGGCTGGCGGCGGTGCAGCGCGGCCGGGAGATCCCGGAGAACCAGCTGCCGCCGGCCGCCGCGCCGCACGACGGACCGCCGCCGCCGCGGGCCTGGGCCGAGAAGGACCCGGTGGCCGCCGCCCGGCTCTCCGGTGCCCGCGCCGCCGTCAGCGACCTGGCCGAGCGTCACAACCTGCCGGCCGAGAACCTGATCACCCCGGACCTGGTGCGCCGGGTCTCCTGGGAGCCGCCGGCCGAGCCGAGCGCCGAGGGCGTGGCCGCCGCGCTGCGCCGGCTCGGCGCCCGGCAGTGGCAGGTCGACCTGGTGGCGCCGCCGGTGGCCGCCGCGTTCGCCGCCGCCTCGGCCCAGGGCTGACCCGGGTCGCGCTCCCGAGGCATGACTCCGAAAAGGGGATGTCGTCCGTCCGGACGGCATCCCCTTCGGCGTGTCCGGGAAGCCTTCCTGGTCGGACGTGTCGCGGGACACACGGTCCGAACCCTCCGAGGGGCCTGGGCAGGTTGGTTACCGGCGGGTAGCATGACGGTGATGCGGCGCCGCTCGGGTCTTCACCGGCGGCAGCCCGCCCACCTCGAAATGTTGGTCCCTGGGAGGAGAGCCCCCGTGCCTCGTACCGCGAGGGACGTCGTCTTCGTCGATGGCGTCCGCACCCCGTTCGGCAAGGCCGGCCCGAAGGGCATCTACCACGAGACCCGCGCGGACGACCTCGTCGTCAAGTGCATCCGGGAGCTCGTGCGCCGTAACCCGAACCTGCCCGTCGAGCGCATCGACGAGGTCGCCATCGCGGCCACCACGCAGATCGGCGACCAGGGTCTGACCATCGGGCGCACCGCCGCCCTGCTGTCCGGCCTGCCGAAGTCCGTTCCCGGTTACGCGATCGACCGTATGTGCGCCGGCGCCCTGACCGCCGTGACCACCACCGCCGGCGGCATCGCCTTCGGCGCGTACGACGTGGTCGTGGCCGGCGGTGTCGAGCACATGGGCCGCCACCCGATGGGTGAGGGCGTCGACCCGAACCCGCGCTTCGTCTCCGAGAAGCTGGTCGACGAGTCCGCCCTGTTCATGGGCATGACCGCGGAGAACCTGCACGACCGCTTCCCGCACCTGACCAAGGAGCGCTGCGACGCCTACGCCGTGCGCTCGCAGGAGAAGGCCGCCAAGGCGTACGCCAACGGCGACATCCAGCCCGACCTGGTGCCGATCTCGATCCGCAACACCAACCCCGAGGTCGGCGAGACCGGCTGGGGCCTGGCCACCGTGGACGAGCCGATGCGCCCGGGCACCACGATGGAGAGCCTGGCGAACCTCAAGACCCCGTTCCGCCCGCACGGCAACATCACCGCGGGCAACTCGGCCGGTCTGAACGACGGTGCCACCGCCTCGCTGCTGGCCGCCGAGGACGTCGCCGAGGAGCTCGGCCTCCCGGTCAAGATGCGCCTGGTCTCCTACGCCTTCGCGGGCGTCGAGCCCGAGGTCATGGGCATCGGCCCGGTGCCGGCCACCGAGAAGGCGCTGGCCAAGGCCGGTCTGACCATCGACGACATCCAGGCCTTCGAGATCAACGAGGCCTTCGCCGTCCAGGTGCTGTCCTTCCTGGACCACTACGGCATCGCGGACGACGACGAGCGGGTCAACCCGTTCGGCGGTGCGATCGCCTTCGGCCACCCGCTGGCCTCCTCGGGCGTGCGCCTGATGAACCAGCTGGCCCGCCGCTTCGAGCAGCGCCCGGACGTCCGCTACGGCCTCACCACGATGTGCATCGGCTTCGGCATGGGCGGCACCATCATCTGGGAGAACCCGCACTTCGAGGGTGGTAAGTGACCATGAGCACCACGACTGAGCTGCTCCAGCACGGCGCCGAGCTGTTCCCGGGCGAGGTCGTCACGACCGCCCACGTGCGCCACCTGGACCTGCCGCTGCAGGCCGGCAAGCTGGCCCTGATCACCCTGGACAACGGCTTCGACCACACCAAGCCGACCACCTTCGGCCCGGGCTCGCTGCTCAAGCTGTCCGAGGCGCTGGACCAGGTCGAGGCCGAGGCCGCCGAGGGCAAGATCGTCGGCGCCGCGATCACCGGCAAGCCGTTCATCTTCGCGGTCGGCGCCGACCTCAAGGGCGTCGAGCTGCTCAAGCAGCACGCGGACGCGCTGGCCATCGGCAAGGGCGGCCACGAGGTCTTCAAGCGGATCGCCGCGCTGCCCGTCCCGACCTTCGCCTTCTACAACGGCGCGGCCATGGGCGGCGGTGTCGAGGTCGGCCTGCACTGCGACTACCGCACGGTGTCGGCGGGCGTTCCGGCCTTCTCGCTGCCCGAGGTCTTCCTCGGCCTCGTCCCCGGCTGGGGCGGCTGCACCATCCTGCCGAACCTGATCGGTGCCGGTAAGGCCGTCAAGGTCATCATCGAGAACTCGATGAACCAGAACAAGCAGCTCAAGGGCAAGGACGTGTTCGAGCTGGGGATCGCCGACGCGATCTTCGAGCCGGCCGACTTCCTGGAGCAGTCGCTGCTGTGGGCCGCCAAGGTCCTCAAGGGCGACGTCGTCGTCGAGCGCGAGGCGATCGACCGCGGCAAGGCCTGGGACGACGCCGTCGCCTGGGGCCGTCTGGTCGCCGACGGCAAGGTGCACGGCGCCGCTCCGGCCGCCTACAAGGCGCTGGACATCATCGCCGCCGTCAAGGACGCCGACTTCGCCGACAAGGCCAGCCTGCAGGCCGGCTTCGACGCCGAGGACGCTGCCCTGGCCGACCTCATCATGAGCGGCGAGCTGCGCAGCGGCATCTACGCCTTCAACCTGGTGCAGCGTCGGGCCAAGCGCCCGGTCGGCGCGCCGGACAAGTCGCTGGCCCGCCCGGTTTCCAAGGTCGGCGTCGTCGGCGCCGGTCTGATGGCCTCGCAGCTGGCGCTGCTGTTCGCCCGCCGTCTGGAGGTGCCGGTGGTCCTCACCGACATCGACCAGGAGCGCGTCGACAAGGGCGTCGGCTACGTCCACGCCGAGATCGACAAGCTGCTCGGCAAGGGCCGCATCGGCCAGGACAAGGCCAACCGCCTCAAGGGCCTGGTCAGCGGCTCGCTCGACAAGGCCGCCGCCTTCGGCGACGCGGACTTCGTCATCGAGGCCGTGTTCGAGGAGATGGGCGTCAAGCAGACCGTCTTCGCGGACCTGGAGAACGTGGTCTCGCCGACCTGTGTGCTGGCGACCAACACCTCCTCGCTGTCGGTCACCGAGATGGCCTCGAAGCTGAAGCACCCCGAGCGGGTCGTCGGCTTCCACTTCTTCAACCCGGTCGCGATCCTGCCGCTGCTGGAGATCGTCCGCGGCGAGCAGACCGACGACGCGTCGCTGGCCACCGCCTTCGCCGTGTCGAAGAAGTTGAAGAAGACCTCGGTCCTGGTCAAGGACGCCCCGGCGTTCGTGGTGAACCGGATCCTGACCCGCTTCATGGGCGAGATCCAGAACATCATCGACGAGGGCACCCCGATCGCCAGCGTCGAGAAGGCCGTCGAGCCGCTCGGCCTGCCGATGTCCCCGATCGTGCTGCTGGAGCTGGTCGGCCCGGCCATCGCCCTGCACGTCTCGGAGACCCTGCACGGCGCCTTCCCGGAGCGGTTCACCGTCTCCGAGAACCTCGGCAAGGTGGTCAAGGCCGGCAAGCGCGGCTTCTACACCTGGGTGGACGGCAAGCAGGTCCTCGACCCCGAGGTGCTGGAGCTGCTGACCTTCGGCGACTCGGTGCTCACCGAGGAGCAGGTCCTGAACCGCGCCCTGGAGGCCGTGGCCCAGGAGATCGGCCTGATGCTGGAGGAGGGTGTCGTCGCCGAGGCGCAGGACATCGACCTCTGCATGATCACCGGTGCCGGCTGGCCCTTCCACCTGGGCGGGATCACCCCGTACCTGGACCGTGAGGGCGTCTCGGAGCGGGTGACCGGCAAGAAGTTCCTCGCCCCCGGCGTGGCCTCGGTGCCCGCGTAAGGCGTAGCGCTACGCAAGGAGCCCCCGGCGACCTGGTCGCCGGGGGCTCCTTCGTGTCCGCGAGGGCGGGTGCTCAGTGCTTGAGGCGGTACACCACGGTGTCGCCGATGACGCCGATCATCTCGTAATGGGTGTCCAGCAGGTTCTCGATCCGGGGGACCATCACCGGCTGGTACGGGGATATGCCGGAGTCGTCCACGAAGACCTCGGGCAGGCCGTTGGCCAGCTCCTTGTCGAAGGTCTGCCAGGCGTTGTTGACGCTGAACTGCTCGCCGACGTTCGGGCTGCCGTCCTTGCCGCCGCTGTAGTTGGTGAGGAAGCCCGCAGTCAGGTAGCGGGTGGCGGGCTTGCGGTCGGCCAGCCAGTACAGCTCGGGGTGCATGCCCCAGACCAGCACGGTGTCCTTGGGGGTGGTCTGGGCGGCGACCGCGGTGGCGACCTCGGTGTTGCGGTTCATCTGCTCCCCCGGCCAGGCCAGCGCCAGGCCCCAGAAGACCGTGGCGGCGACCGTGGTGTACACCAGGACGGGCTTCCAGCGGATCGCCGAGGTGGCCACCGCCCCGGTGCCCAGCAGCACCAGCGGGGGGATCAGCTGCAGGTAGTAGTGGCCGAAGAAGTGGAAGCCGACGCTGACCGCGACGGCCGAGGACAGCAGCCAGACCCACAGGTCGGTGGTCGAGCCGTGCTCCTCGCCGGCCACCGGCAGCGGGCGGTGGCGGTACTTGAACCAGAGCCGGCGGCCGACCGGGTAGAGGAAGCCGAGGCCCGCGGCGGCCAGGATGCCCAGGTTGCCGAAGGCGCGGCCGAGCATCTGCAGCCAGGCGCCGCCGAAGGAGGCGTAGTCGCCACTGCCGGTGACCACCCAGAAGAGGAAGCCCTTGGGCTTGGTCAGGATGACCGCGACCAGCGCTATCGGCAGCGCGAAGCCGAACCCGATCTTGAACAGCGCGGGCGGCCAGCGCACCCCTCGTCGGCGGGCGTCCTGCAGCAGCATCCAGAGCACCGGCAGCATGACGGCGCCGCCGGTCTGCTTGGTGAGCGAGCAGAGCGCGACCGCGATGCCGGCGGCCAGCCAGCGGCGGCGCTCGGCGTACCGGAAGGCGGCCACCATGGCGGGCAGCATGAAGACCTCGAAGGTCGCCGCCTGGGTGTCCTCCGGGGAGAGCCCGATGGAGACCAGCAGGTAGAGCAGTCCGGCGCCGGCACCGGCACGGTTGCCCCAGCGACCGCGGGCGATCGAGGCCAGCAGGATCGCGGTGACCAGGTGGGCCACCACCGCGAGGGTGCGCAGCGGCCACAGCGAGGCGGAGCCGAAGACGGCGAAGCAGGCCTGGTAGAGCCAGGGGAGCAGCGGCGGTTTGCGGTCCACCACGGTGTCGTAGAGCACGCCGCCGTCCGCCAGCATCCGGGCCTGGGTGGCCAGGAAGCCCTCGTCCGGGCTCCAGACGGGCCGGGCGAAGGAGGGGATGTGGGTGAGCAGTGCGACCAGCGCGAGCGCCGGCACCAGCCTGGTCCAGTACCCCTGACGAAGGTGGGTACGGACACGCTCGGGCAGGCGCTCGGCCAGTCCGGCGGGGCGGAGGCGGGTGGGGGTCGGCACGGTTGACAACCTACCGGGCGGGATCGGCGCGGGTGGCGCCGGTCCCGCCTTTCAGTGTGATTGTCAGCTTGTTTCGCGACGAACTGTCACGGAGTTACGACAACCAGTCGTCGGCGGAACGGGTCGGGACGGTTCCCGGGGCCCGTTCCGCCGCGGCCGTTCTCAGGCCTCGACCGGCGCCGCGTCCAGCCGGGCGACCAGGGCGGTCACCTTGCGGGCGATGTCGGGGGCGTTCAGGCCGATTTCGGACAGGATCTCGTTCCGGCTGGCGTGGTCCAGGAACTCCTGCGGGATGCCGAAGTCACGCACCGGCAGGTCCACGTCCGCGTCCCGCAGCGCCTGCGCGACGGCCGCGCCGACGCCGCCGGTACGGCCGTTGTCCTCGATCGTGACGACCACCCGGTGCTCGGCGGCCAGGCCCGGCAGGGCCGGGTCGACCGGCTTGACCCAGCGCGGGTCCACCACGGTGGCGGTGATGCCCTGGGCGGCCAGCAGGTCGGCGACCTCCAGGCAGGTGGGGGCCATCGCGCCGACCGAGACGATCAGCACGTCGGCGCGGTGCGCACCGCTCGGCTCCTCGGCGGCGCGCAGCACGTCCATGCCGCCGACCTTGGCGACCGCGGGGACGGCCGGGCCGACCGTGCCCTTGGAGTAGCGGACCACGGTCGGGGCGTCCTTGACCAGGACGGCCTCGCGCAGCTGGGCGCGGACCTGGTCCGCGTCGCGCGGGGCGGCCAGCCGCAGGCCCGGGATGACCTGGAGGATCGACATGTCCCACATGCCGTTGTGCGAGGCGCCGTCCGTCCCGGTGACACCGGCCCGGTCGAGCACGAAGGTGACGCCCAGCTTGTGCAGGGCGACGTCCATCAGGACCTGGTCGAAGGCCCGGTTGAGGAAGGTCGCGTAGACCGCGAACACCGGGTGCAGGCCGTTGGTGGCCAGGCCCGCCGCGCTGGTGACGGCGTGCTGCTCGGCGATGCCGACGTCGAAGATGCGGTCCGGGAAGGCCTTGGCGAAGGGGGCGAGGCCGACCGGGTGGAGCATCGCGGCGGTGATGGCGACGATGTCCTCGCGCTCGTGGCCGAGCGCGACCATCTCCTCGCCGAAGACCGAGGTCCAGTCCTTGCCCGAGCTCTTGACCGGCAGGCCGGTGTCCGGGTGGATCACGCCGACGGCGTGGAAGCGGTCCTCGTCGTTGTTCTCGGCGGCGTGGTAGCCGCGGCCCTTCTCGGTGAGGCAGTGCACGATCACCGGGCCGCCGAAGCCGCGCGCCTTGGTCAGCGCGGACTCCAGGGCGGTCAGGTCGTGGCCGTCGATCGGGCCGATGTACTTGAGGCCGAGGTCCTCGAACATGCCCTGCGGGGCGATGAAGTCCTTGAGGCCCTTCTTGGCGCCGTGCAGCGTCTCGAACAGCTGCTGGCCGACCACCGGGGTGCGCTGCAGCGCGTCCTTGCCCCAGGACAGGAAGCGCTCGTAGCCCTGGGTGGTGCGCAGCGTGGCGAGGTGGTTGGCCATCCCGCCGATGGTCGGGGAGTAGGAGCGCTCGTTGTCGTTGACGACGATGACGATCGGGAGGTCCTTGGCGTCGGCGATGTTGTTGAGCGCCTCCCAGGCCATGCCGCCGGTCAGCGCGCCGTCGCCGATCACCGCGACGACCGGGTCGTTCTTGCCGAGCAGCTGGTTGGCCTTGGCCAGGCCGTCGGCGTAGGAGAGGACCGTGGAGGCGTGCGAGTTCTCGATCACGTCGTGCTCGGACTCGGCGCGGGACGGGTAGCCGGACAGGCCGCCGCTCATCTTCAGCCGGGAGAAGTCCTGGCGGCCGGTGAGCAGCTTGTGGACGTAGCTCTGGTGGCCGGTGTCGAAGAGGATGCGGTCGCGCGGCGAGTCGAACACCCGGTGCAGCGCGATGGTGAGCTCCACCACGCCGAGGTTGGGGCCGAGGTGGCCGCCCGTCTTGGAGACCTCGGTCACCAGGAAGGTCCGGATCTCCTGGGCCAGTGCGGCCAGCTGTCCGGGCGTGAGCCGGTCGAGATCGCGCGGTCCCCGAATGCGGGTCAGCAGGGCCACCCGTTCCTCCTCGTTCAGTGTTCGCGGACCGCGGACGGTCCGACGGGCGTCGCTGCCCGGTCCGGCGGCAGGCCGGCGGTCGCGGTCGGTGCCGACCGGTCGAGTCTAATGTCCGCTTGCCGGACACCGACCGGCACGCCCGGTGCCACCGACGGGTTACCGCCATTCCGGGAGGTGGGGCTGGGGGTGTGCGTCAATGCCGTGTTGACGGATGGGTGTTCTGGTCGAGCGGGCCGACTGCCGTCCACCCGGGAGCCCTCAGTGGCGGCCGAGGGCTCCGGACTCCCCCATCTCACTCATCACCAGGGCCAGCGCGCCGAGCACCTCGGCCCGGCCGCCGAGGGTGCCGGGAACGACCGAGAGCTGGCGGGCGGCGCTGGGGATGGCGTAGCGGGCGACCGAGTCGCGGATCGGGGCGAGCACCAGCTCACCGGCCTCGGCGAGGTCGCCGCCGAGGATCACCCGGCGGGGGTTGAGCAGGTTGCACAGGGTGGCCACGCCCGTGCCGATCTGCCGGCCGGCGTCGGCGATCACCCGGCGGCAGCCGAGGTCGCCCTGGTGGGCCAGCTCGACCACCCGGGGCAGGGTGAGGTCGGGGCCGAGGGTGGAGCTGAGCAGCGAGAGCAGGTAGCGGGAGCCGACGAAGGTCTCCAGGCAACCCCGGTTGCCGCAGCGGCAGACCGGGCCGGCCTCGTCCAGGGTGATGTGCCCGATCTCACCCGCCGTGCCGCCCGGACCGCGGTAGATCTGGCCGTTCACCACCAGCCCGGCGCCGACGCCGCTGGCGATCTTGATGTACGCCAGGTCGCTCAGACCACGGCCGGCGCCCCAGACCAGCTCGCCGAGCGCGCCCAGGTTGGCGTCGTTGTCCACGTGCACCGGCATGCCGAGCCGCTCGGCCAGCTCCCGGCCCGGGGCGATGCCCGTCCAGCCGGGCAGGATCGCGGTGGAGCCGAGCGCGCCGGTCTCCACATCGATCGGGCCGGGCACGCCGAGACCGACGCCGATCACCTTCTCCGGGCGGAAGCCGGCCTGCTCCAGCAGTCGCTCGACCATCGCCTCGGCCCGGTCGAAGCCCTGCGCGGCGGAGACGTCCACGTCGATCGGGGCGCTCTCCTCGGCCAGCACCCGGTGCGCCAGGTTGCCGACCGCGACCCGCAGGTGGGTGTGGCCGAAGTCGATGCCGACCACGATGCCGGCGTCGCCGCTGAGCGAGACGCTGCGGGCGCGGCGGCCGCCGGAGGAGGTGTCGGCGACCACGACGGTGCCGCTCTCCTTCAGTTCCCGCACGATGTTGGAGACGGTGGCCGCGGAGAGGCCGGTGCCGCGGGCGATCTCGGCCTGGGTGAGCGAACCGGCCATCCGCACCGCCCGGAGCACCCGCTCCAGGTTCGCCCGGTGCAGGGACGACTGCGAGCCCGGTGTGTCCGTCGACATGATCCACCCTCCCAGGGCGGGGATCCCTCTGGCGGGCGTCCCCTTCAACTCCTGAAGCCTACGGCGCGGGGGTCTGTCGTGTGGGGGGTGGCTCTCGGGAGGGTGGGCGGCTGGGGGCGGCTGGGGGGTGGGGGTCCTGGGGGGCGGGTGGGTGCGGGAGCGCGGGGGCGCGGGGGTGGGGGCGCGCGCTGGTGCTGGTGGCGGGGCGGCCGTGGCGGCGGCGTGGGTGGCCGGTGAAAGTGTTGCGCGGTCACGGCCCGTGGGGGCGGGGTTCGGCGGTACTGGCGACGGCCGAAAACCACCCACCACTAGCATGGTGCCGAATCTCACCCGTCCCACCGGGCCGCGGACGGTACCGGCCGGGGGACGCTTCCAGACATGACGGGGAATCAGATGGCAGGGGATCACCCTACGCCGGGCGCGGGCGAAGTGCCCGGCAATGGCCCGCAGGAGAACCGGGGCGTCTCGTTCGGGCGCCCGGCAAACGGCGGCGTGGATCCGGCCGCCGTCGCGGACCAGATGACGCAGCTCGACGGCTCGGCCGTTCCGGGCCAGGCCGGACCGCCGGCCCAGCCGCCGGCACCGCCCGCGCAGCCGCCGGGCGGCGTCGACTACGCGGCGTACGCACCGACCGCGGCCGGCATCCCCGCCCAGGCCCCGCCACCGCCGGGCGGTGCGCCGATCGGCCCGTACGACCCGGTGCCCGGCGGCTACGCCGCTCCGGACGCCTCCCAGGGCTACAACGTCGGCGGGTACAACTACCAGCAGCAGCCCGGGTACACCTACCCGAGTGCGCCGCTGCCGGCCGCGCCCGCGCGGCGCAACCCGGTGATGCTGTGGGGCGGGATCATCGGCGGTGTGCTGGCGATCGCCATCGTGATCGGGCTGGTCGTCCTGCTCCAGCCGAACGACCCCAAGCCCGACCCGGGCCCGGGCCCCGGCCCGGTCAGCTCCCCGGTCGCCCACGGTCCCCTCGACAGTCCGACCGTGAACAGCAACTCCAGCAACAACCCCCCTGGCGGCGGTGCCACGTTCAACGTCGCCTGGACCGCCGCCAAGCCCGCCACCAACAACGCCACGAACGAGATGCTCGCCATCTGGGGCACCGACAAGTACGCCGTCCGTGTCGACGGCGACGGCATCAAGGCCTTCAACCTCAGCGACGGCAAGGACGCTTGGAAGATTCCGACCCCGGCCGGCAGCAAGCAGCTGTGCAGCGCCTCGTACACCTCCAACTCCAAGAACATCGCCGCCGTCTCCTTCAACACCGGTGACAGCGACTGCTCCACCGTCGGCGCCGTCGACCTCAACCAGGGCAAGCTGCTCTGGACCGTCAAGGTCTCGGCCGACAAGGTGTACGAGCCGACCCTCAGCATCACCGACAACGTGGTCGCCGTCGGCGGCAACGTTGTCGGCGGTCTGAACATCAACACCGGCCAGCCGGCATGGTCGTACCAGCCCCGTGACAAGGACTGCAGCCTGCGCGCGAAGGCGGCCGGCAACCAGATCGCGGTCAGCGACAGCTGCTACAGCGTCAGTCCGAAGTCGCAGCTGGTCATCGTGAACGCCGACAACGGCAAGCCCACCAGCTCGCCGATCACCCTCACCGGCGACATCGAGGAGGTCGGCAAGGTCCTCGATGACAAGCCGCTGGTCCTGCTGATGTCGAACGGCCCGCAGGGCGACTACGTCCTGCCGTTCGACAAGGACAACAAGCCGGGCAACCCGATGTCCGTCAAGGAGCCGGGCTCGGACAGCCTGAGGCTGTCCGGCCAGAACGAGTCCTTCACCCTCAACGCGGTCAGCGGAACCACCCTGTACGTCCAGGTCAGTCCCACCAACCCGGCCATCAACGCCTACGACCTGACCACCGGCAAGCGCCTGTGGTCGGCCAACGGGGGCTCCGACAAGGGGATCCGGCTGGTCACCGGCACCGACAAGAACGGCAAGGTCCGGGCCATCGTCGAGCAGGGCTACGACAAGCCGTCCCGCCTGGTCACGCTGTCGCAGGCCGACGGGTCGATGACCGACATCGGCACCCTGGCGAACCCGAACGGGAAGTTCGACCTCAGCACGAGCACCTCGGTGTACTACATGACCGACGACAACACCTCGGTGTACTCCTTCCCCCGTTACATCGGCTCCGACGAGGGTCCGGTGATCAAGTGGCGGAAGTGACGTCGGGCGACTGACGCCTCCGTCACGGGCGGGGCGGACACGGGCTTCGGCCCGGGTCCGCCCCGCCTGCGATTTTCCGGTGGGCTCGACCGTTGGGCATGCGAGGATTCGGTCCATCAGCCTGACAAAGGAGTGCAGCGAGTGCCCGGCACCAACCTGACCCGCGAGGAGGCCCGCACCCGGGCCGACCTCCTTCGGGTGGACGCGTACGACATCGAGCTCGACCTCGGCTCGGCCCGCGACGGTGGCACCTTCCGGTCCACCACCGTGGTCCGGTTCGCCGCCAACACGCCCGGCGCGGACAGCTTCATCGACCTCGTCGCCCCGAGCGTCGAGGAGATCACCCTCAACGGCGCCCCGCTCGACCCGGGCAGCTTCGCCGACAGCCGCATCCCGCTGCCGAACCTGGCCGCCGAGAACGAGCTGCGCGTGGTCGCGACCTGCGCCTACACCAACACCGGTGAGGGCCTGCACCGGTTCGTGGACCCGGTCGACGGCGAGACCTACCTGTACACCCAGTTCGAGGTGCCGGACGCCCGCCGGGTCTTCGCCAGCTTCGAACAGCCGGACCTGAAGGCCACGTTCGCGTTCACCGTGACCGCCCCCGAGGGCTGGGTCGTGGTCTCCAACGCGCCGACGCCGGAACCGGTCGGCGAAGGTGCCACCCGGGTCTGGAAGTTCGAGCCCACCGGCCGGATCTCCACCTACATCACCGCGCTCATCGCCGGCCCGTACGTGGGCGTCTTCGACGCCTACGAGAACGGCGAGCAGCGCGTGCCGCTGGGCGTCTACTGCCGCCCGTCGCTGCGCGAGTTCCTGGACGCCGAGGCGATCTTCGAGGTCACCAAGCAGGGCTTCGACTACTTCCAGGAGAAGTTCGACTACGCGTACCCCTTCCCCAAGTACGACCAGCTCTTTGTCCCGGAGTTCAACGCCGGCGCGATGGAGAACGCGGGCGCCGTCACCTTCCGTGACCAGTACGTGTTCCGCTCCAAGGTCACCGACGCCGCGTACGAGTCGCGCGCCGCGACGATCCTGCACGAGCTCGCCCACATGTGGTTCGGCAACCTCGTCACCATGGAGTGGTGGAACGACCTCTGGCTGAACGAGTCCTTCGCCACCTTCGCCGAGGCCGTCTGCCAGGCCGAGGCGCCCGGCTCCCGGTGGCCGCACTCCTGGACCACCTTCGCCAACCAGATGAAGACCTGGGCCTACCGGCAGGACCAACTGCCGTCCACCCACCCGATCATGGCGGAGATCAACGACCTGGAGGACGTCCAGGTCAACTTCGACGGCATCACCTACGCCAAGGGCGCCTCGGTGCTCAAGCAGCTGGTGGCGTACGTCGGCCAGGACGCCTTCTTCCAGGGCGTGCAGGCGTACTTCAAGCGCCACGCCTGGGGCAACACGCGGCTGAGTGACCTGCTCGGGGCACTGGAGGAGGCCAGCGGGCGCGACCTCAAGGCCTGGTCGAAGTCCTGGCTGGAGACGGCCGGCATCAACGTGCTGCGGCCGTCCGTCGTGTTGAACACGGACGGTGAGATCGAGTCGTTCGCGGTGCTGCAGGAGGCCCCCGCGCTGCCGACCGGTGCCAAGGGCGCGGCCGTGCTGCGGCCGCACCGGATCGCGATCGGCCTGTACGAGCTGACGGACGACGGTTCGCTGGTGCGGACGGAGCGGATCGAGCTGGACGTCGACGGCCCGCGCACCGAGGTGCCGGAGCTGGTCGGGCGGCACCGGCCGGCCGTGGTGCTGCTCAACGACGACGACCTGTCGTACGCCAAGATCCGGCTGGACGAGGACTCGATGGCCGTCGTCACCGAGCACCTCGGCGGCTTCACCGAGTCGCTGCCGCGCGCGCTGTGCTGGGCCTCCGCCTGGGACATGACCCGCGACGGCGAGCTGGCCACCCGCGACTACCTGTCGCTGGCGCTGTCCGGCATCGGTCGGGAGAGCGACATCGGCGTGGTGCAGTCCGTGCAGCGCCAGGTCAAGCTGGCCCTGGACGCCTACGCCGACCCGCAGTGGCGCGAGCAGGGCCTCGCCCGCTGGGCAGCCGCCGCCGAGGAGCACCTGCGCGCCGCGGAGCCCGGCAGCGACCACCAGCTGGCCTGGGCCCGCAGTCTCGCCGCGGTCGCCCGGACGGACGGCCAGCTGGGCCTGCTCGCCGGGTTGCTGGACGGGTCCGTGGAGGTCAAGGGCCTGGCGGTGGACACCGAGCTGCGCTGGACGCTGCTGACCCGGCTCTCGGCCACCGGGCGCGCGGACGACTCGGCGATCGCCGCCGAGCTGGAGCGGGACAACACGGCGGCGGGCCAGGAGCACGCGGCCACCTGCCGCGCCGCCCGGCCGACCGCCGAGGCCAAGGCGGAGGCCTGGGCCTCGGTGGTGGAGTCGGACAAGCTGACCAACTACGTCCAGGAGGCCGTGATCGCCGGCTTCCAGCAGTCGGACCAGCGGGAGCTGCTGGCGCCGTACGCGGCGAAGTACTTCGCCGCCGTCAAGGGCATCTGGGAGACCCGCAGCCACGAGATCTCGCAGCAGATCATCGGCGGGCTGTACCCGTCGCTGCAGGTGTCGGCCGAGACGCTGGCCGCCACGGACGCCTGGCTGACCGAGGCCGAGCCGGCCCCGGCGCTGCGGCGCCAGGTGGTCGAGGCGCGGGCCGGGATCGAGCGCGCGCTCAAGGCCCAGGCGGTGGACCGGGCGGCGGGGGCTCGCTGACCGGGTGTCGGGAACGCCTGAAGGGGCGCCGGACGGGATCGTCCGGCGCCCCTTCGGGGTTGTGCGGGTCCTGGTGGACGCTGGGTCCTGGTGGACGCGACGGCTACTTCTTCTTCTTGCCGTACGGCATGCCCGCGAGGGCCGCGATGACGGCGAAGGCCACGAGCGGGAGCAGCACGTACAGGCCGATGGTCTGGCCGACGCTCAGGCCAGGACCCGGGTCGTCACCGTCGTCCCTGGTGAGGGCCATGGCGGGCGACGACAGCAGCATCATCAGCGTGACCGTTGCGCAGACCGCGCCGGCTCGCAAAGCGTTCCTCTTGTCCACGTTTCCAACTTACCCGCCGCTTATGGGAGGGCGCGCGTCGGGGTCGGCCTTCCGGTCCGCGAGGCCCGTCCCGGTCAGCGGCCGGGGTCGCGCGGGCCGGGCGGGGCGAGGAGGTGGGCCAGCAGGCGGGCGGTCGGGACGGCGGCCAGGTGGTCGAGGGTGACCGGGTCGCCGGCGCCGTCGGCGACCGGCAGGCGCCAGTTCGGGTACTGGTCCCAGGTACCGGGCAGGTTCTGCGGGCGCGGGTCGCCGACCAGGTCCGGCAGCCACACGCCGACCAGCTCCGCCGGGGTCGCCCGCAGGAAGCGGTACAGCACCGGCATCGACAGCGGCTCGCCCGGGGTGAGCAACCCCAGCCCGGTCAGCTCGGCCCGCCAGTCCGCCAGCTCCGTCGCCGCCTCCTCCTGCTCCTCCCCCAGCGGCCGGGCCAGCAGGCCCAGCCGGTGCCGCAGCTCGACGTGCTCGCCGGAGAGCCGGGCCGCGGTGCTCGGCAGGTCGTGGGTGGTGAGGGTGGCCAGACAGCCGGGCCGCCAGCGGTCCGGGGCGAGGATGCCGCCGTCCGCCTGCCAGTCCCGCTCGAACCAGAGCACGGAGGTGCCGAGGATGCCGCGCGCCGCCAGCTCCTCCCGGACGCCCGGCTCGACCGTGCCCAGGTCCTCGCCGATCACCGCCGTCCCGGCCCGGTGCGCCTCCAGGGCCAGCACGCCGAGCATCGCCTCCGCGTCGTAGCGCACGTACGCGCCCTCGGTCGGCGGGTGCCCGGCCGGGACCCACCAGAGACGGAACAGGCCCATCACGTGGTCGATGCGCAGCGCCCCCGCGTGCCGGGTGGTCGCTCGCAGCAGTTCCGCGTACGGGGCGTAGCCGGCCTCGGCCAGCGCGTCCGGACGCCAGGGCGGCAGGCCCCAGTCCTGGCCGTGGGCGTTGAAGGCGTCCGGCGGGGCGCCGACCGAGATGCCGCCGGCCAGGACGTCCTGGAGGGCCCAGGCGTCGGCTCCGTCGGGGTGGACGCCGACGGCCAGGTCGTGGATCAGGCCGACCGGCATGCCCGCCTCGCGGGCACTGCGCTGGGCGTGGGCGAGCTGCTGGTCGACCTGCCAGGCGAGCCAGCGGTGGAATTCCACGCGTTCCTGGAGTTCCTTGGCGGCCTGCTCGACCTGTGGGCCGTCCGGGTGGCGCAGGCCCTTCGGCCAGTGGTGCCAGTCGGGGCCGTGCGCCTCGGCCAGGGCGTTCCAGAGCGCGTGCCGGCGCAGCCACTCGCCCTCGCGCCGCTGGTACGCCTCGTACGCCGCCTGACGGCCGGGGCCGCGCGGCACCTCGTGCAGCAGCTCCAGGGCCTCCCGTTTGAGCGCCCAGACGGCGTCGCGGTCGATCAGACCGTCGTGGCCGAGCACCTCGTCGCGCAGCCGGGCGGCGCGGCGGGCCAGGTCGTCGGCCTGCCCCCGCTGTGCGGTGTTCAGGTAGGCGTACTCGGGGACGGCCTCGATCCGCAGGTGCACCGGGTCGGCGAAGCGGCGGGAGGACGGGCGGTACGGGGACGGGTCGGTGGGAGTGCCCGGGGCGCCGGGCAGCGCCTGGTGCAGCGGGTTGATCTGCACGAAGCCCGCACCGAGCCCGGCACCCGCCCACTGGGCCAGCTCGGCGAGGTCGCCGAGGTCGCCCATGCCCCAGGAGCGGGAGGAGAGGACGGAGTACAGCTGGGCGAGGAACCCCCAGTTGCGGCCGGGGAGTCGGGGCAGCTGCTGCGGGGCGACGACGAGCGGTGCCGTTGCCGTCGCGCCGTTGCTCTCCGCCGTGAGCGTGTGCCGCCCGAGCGGCAGGTCCGCGGGCAGCCAGTGCGAGTGACCGCGCGGCAGCTCCCAACTGCCCCCGCCCTCCAGCTTCACCCGCAGCCGGGCGTCGGCGGGCACGTCCAGCGCGGTGCGCCGCCCCTGCCGGACCACCACGCACGGCGGCAGCAACCGGGCCTGCTGCTCGGCCCGGTGACGCTCCAGCGCCTCCCGCACCTCCTCCGGCGTCCCGGCCGCCACCCCCAGTGCCGCCAGCACCGCCACCAGCGTCCGCGCCCCCACCGCCTGCCCACTCGGCCCCGGGTACCGCGCATCCACCCCGTACGCCTGCGCCAGCGCCACCAGTTCGGCCGGCGGTGGCGGCGCGTCCTGCGGCGGCACCTTCAGCCCGTCGGCTCCGTCACTGTCGTGGTAAGCGGCCACTCGCGGCTCCTGCGATGTCTCGGCAACGCCCGGTCAGGACTCCCAAGTCCTACCCGGGTGACGACCCGAGCACGCTGCGCGACACGACCGTACGGGGTGGATCGCAGCGGGCCACCGCGGTTCGATCAGCGGCGCCGCCGAGGCCTGCCGGAAGGACCGGAGAGCGCTCGTGCGGATGCCGGTCACGCCCCTCTGGCCCTCCCGGAGGTCCGGCTGACGCGTCGCCGCACGGTGTCGCCGGTTCCGGCCGTCGCGGGCGCCCTCCGATCACGGGTTGGGGAGCGGGATGAATCGGGGCAAATTCGACATAGCCGTCGACGACGTTGACACCGGGTTGGGTAGCTGGTGGGGTTGCTCGCGTTGTGGTCCAGGCCTGTCGAGGAGGCTCCTGTGCAAGCCCGTGTGTCCGTTGTGGCCGGGCGGCGGCTGCGGCAGCAGTTGGAGCAGAGTCCGGCGCTGCGGGAGGTGCTGCAGCATCCGGCGGCGCTGAGTGCGCGGCGGGCCACCGCGCGGACGTGCCGTCAGCTGGCGCCGAGGACCGCGGACCGGCTGATCGCCGATCTGAAGGGGACGGAGCCGCTGTTGGCATCGGTTCGGGCGGAGCGTGCGGCGGGGCGGCCGGGGCGGCGGGCGATGCAGATCGCGGCCGGGGTCGCGGCCGCGGCGGTGGTCGGCGGGCTGCTGGCCGGGCCGCTGCCGGCGGCGGCGTACGCGGCGACCCCCGGGCCGGACGTGGTGAGCAGCGCGCCGCAGACGCCGCTGGGCAGCATGACGAACCCCCAGGTGTTCCCGCACCCGCAGGAGCAGACCGTGGCGGGCAAGGCCGTCACGGTGCCGGCCGCGGTCACGCTGGTGCCCGCGCCCAGGGTGGACCGGGGCGCGGTGGACGCCGTGCGCGAGGTGCTGACGATCGCCGGGGCCACCTCGGTGACCCCGCAGCCGGACGGCGGGACGCCGGCCGCCGGCTCGCTGGTGGTGTACGTCGGCGGGGCCGCCGAGGACGCCGGCGGCGAGGTGGACCGGACGCTGCGCCAGCTGGCCGCCGCGGCCGGCTCCAAGGACGGCGTCGCGCCCTCGACCGAGGGCATGACGGACGGCGGCTACGTGCTGGCGGCCGGTCAGCTGCCCGCCCAGGGCGGCGGGACGTACGGCGCGGTGGTGCTGGCGGGCGTGGACGCGGCCGGCACCTTCTACGCCGCGCAGAGCCTGCGCCAGCTGCTCGCCGCCGTACCGGCCGGGCAGGGCCAGGGACCGGGCGCGGCCGGGCTCGGGCTGCCCGGGATCACGCTGCGGGACTGGCCGAGCGGCGCGGCGGTGCGCGGCACCGCGGAGGCGTTCTACGGCACCCCGTGGACCGCCCAGCAGCGGCTCGACCAGGTCGACTTCCTGGGCCGCTCCAAGCAGAACTTCTACCTCTACGCCCCCGGTGACGACCCGTTCCGGCTGTCCCGCTGGCGCGACGCCTACCCCGCCGCGCAGCAGTCGGAGCTGCGCGAGCTCGGCGACCGGGCCCGGCAGAACCACGTCACCCTCGGCTACGCGATCGACCCGGGGCAGTCGCTCTGCTTCAGCTCCGAGGAGGACGTCAACGCGCTGGTCTCGAAGCTGGACGGGCTGCGCAAGCTCGGCTTCACCGCCTTCCAGCTGCAGTTCCTGGACGTCAGCTACGACGAGTGGCACTGCGACGACGACCACGACGCCTACGGCAGCGGTCCGGCCGCGGCCGCCAAGGCGCAGGCCGCGCTGGTCAAGAAGGTGCAGGACCGGCTGATCGCCAAGAACCCGGGCCTGGCGCCGCTGTCCGTCGTCCCCACCGAGTACCACAAGCAGGGCACCACGCCGTACCGCAAGGCGCTGGCCGACGCGCTGCCGAGCGGTGTGCAGGTGGCCTGGAGCGGCGGCGGGGTGATCCCGGAGAAGATCACCGGCGCCCAGACCTCCGACACCGGCAGCCTGTACGGGCACCCGCTGGTCACCATGGACAACTACCCGGTCAACGACGCCAGCCCGGACCGGCTCTTCCTCGGCGCCTACACCGGCCGCGATCCGGAGGTGGCCACCCGCTCGGCGGTGCTGCTGACCGGCGCGATGCAGCAGCCGGTGGCCTCCCGGATAGCGCTCGCCACGGCCGGCGACTTCGCCTGGAACCCGACCGGCTACAAGCCCGACGACTCCTGGCAGGCCGCGGTGCGCTCGCTGGCCGGGCCGACCGGCGGCGCCGCCACGCCCGCCGGGTCGGCGCTGTCCGCGGTGACCGCACTCGCCGGGAACAGCACGTCCTCGCCGCTGTCCAAGCAGGAGTCCGGCTACCTGACGCCGCTGCTGGACCGGTTCTGGGCCGCCGCCGAGCCCACCTCCGGCGCCACCCCGGACCTCGCCAAGCTGATAGAGGCCGCGGCCCCGCTGCGGGACGCCTTCTCGGCGATGGCCACCGCCCAGCAGACCCTGTCCGGCACCCAGGCCACCGCCCAGCTGGCCGCCGAGGCCGGGCCGTGGCTGGGCCCGCTGAGCAACTACGGGCTGGCCGGGCAGGCCGCGCTGGACATGCTGCTGGCCCAGAAGGGCGGCGACGGCGCGGCGGCCTGGAAGGCCCGGGTGCAGCTCAACGGGCTGCGCGCCCAGCTCTCCCAGTCCCCGGCGACCATCGGCGCGGGGGTGCTCGGCCCGTTCCTGGACCGCGCGGTGCGCGCCGCCGACAACTGGTCCGGCGTGGTCAGCGGCGGGGTCACCCCGACCACCAGCATGGGCACCGCGCACGACCACCTGCCCGCGCTGATGACCGACGGCCAGGCCGACACCTTCTACTGGAGCTCCGCTCCCCCGCAGCCCGGCGACTCGGTCGGCGTGGACCTGGGCGCCGGCCGGCCGATCACCGGTGTCACCGTGCTGATGGGCGGCTGGGGCAACGGCCCGGACGCGCAGACCGCCGTGGACGACTACATCCGCGACGGCGTCCTGGAGTACAGCACCGGCGAGGGCGGCTGGAAGCAGCTCGCCGTGGTGAAGAACCAGAAGACGGTCAGCGCCCAGCTGCCGCCGGGCACGGTGGTACGGGCGGTGCGGCTGCGGGCCACGGCCGCGCAGAAGACCGCCGTCGCGGTGCGCGAGTTCACCGTCACCGCCCCCGACGAGGCCCCGGCCAGCGTCTCCGGCGGGCCCGACGCGCTGCCCGGCTCCTCGGCCGCGGCCGTGCTGGACGGCAACCCGGACACCGCGTACCGCGCCGCCAATCCGCCCACCGCGCAGGACCAGCCGCTCACCGTCGAGCTCGGCAGCGCCCGTCCGCTGGACCGGCTGACCGTGCTCACCGACCCGAACGTGCACGCCACCGCCACTGTCGCGGTGCGCCGCTCCGACGGCACCTGGACGGACATCGGCACCGTGCAGCCCGGCTACAACGAGCTGCCGGCCGGCGGACAGCTGGCCGATGCCTTCCGGCTGACCTGGAAGCCCGGCGGCGACCCGCCGGTGGTCAACCAGGTGATCCCCTGGTACTCGGACGTCCCGGCGGCCCGGCTCAGCCTGGCCGACCCGGCGCTGGACGTGGTCACCGGCGCGCCCTCGCCCGCCAAGACCCAGGCCACCGTCGAGGCCGGCCGCCCCGAGGGCACCACCGGCGAGCTGCGCGCCGAGGTGCCGGCCGCCGCCAAGGGCCTGGCCGTTACCCCGGCCGGCCCGGTGACCGTGCCGCGCGGTGGCCGGGTGGGCGTGCCGCTGCTGGTCACCGCCGCGCCGGGGACGCCGTCCGGGACGTACCAGGTGCCGGTGTCGTACGTGGCGGGCGGCACCACCGTGAAGCAGGTGCTGCAGGTGCACGTGGTGCCGCCGACCAGCGGGACGGACCTGGCGGTCGGCTCGACGGCGACCTCCTCGGGCGACGAGACGCCGTCCTTCCCGGCCTCGGCGGTCGCCGACGGCGACCCCAAGACCCGCTGGTCCTCGCCGGCCAAGGACGACGCCTGGGTGCAGCTGGAGCTGCCGCAGCCCGTCCACCTGGGTGCAGCGGTGCTGCACTGGCAGGCCGCGTACGCCTCCTCGTACAAGCTCCAGGTCTCGCCGGACGGCAGCACCTGGACGGACGCGGCGGTGGTGGACAACGGCAAGGGCGGGGACGAGACGGTGCGCTTCGACGCCTCGAACGTCCGGTTCGTCCGGATGCAGGGCGTGGCGCGGGCCACCAAGTTCGGCTACTCGCTGTTCGGCATCGAGCTGTACGCCGTCACCGCGCCGGCCGCCCCGCCGCAGCCGCCGGCCGCCCCGCCGACCCAGCCCGTCCCGCCGAGCCAGCCCGGGCAACCCGGCCAGCCGGGCCCGGGGCAGCCGGGGGTCGCGGCCACCACGCCTCCGGCGGCGCCGCCGAAGCAGTAGCGCCCGGCGAGCCGAAGGGGCGCGCCGGTGCCGAAAGGGAGAAGCGAGGAGGCCCCGAGGAACGAGGGGCATCGGAGCGCCGACCGTCGGCACCGGGTCGGAGCGCCCCGGAGGCGAGCCGGGCCAAAAAAAGGGGGGCGGCGAGCCGGGCCCAAAATAAAGCGGCGGGCCGCCGGGCTCCCCAGTGTGGGGGGCGCGGCGGCCCATGAGGCGCGTACCGACGCTGTGACGGGCGGGCCCTTGTGGTGCTTCGGTCAGGCGGAGAGCGGTTCGGGCTGCTCGCCGCGGCGGACGGGGGCGGGGTGGGCGCCGTGCGCCCGGCCGATCGGGACGGAGTGGTTCGGCTCGGTATGGTCGTGGTGCTCGTACTCGCCCCACTGCGGGGCGCGCAGCTGGTCCGAGCCGCCGTAGGGCTCCAGGTAGGGCCGCCAGCGCGGGTCCTTGATCCCGGTGCCGATGATCCGCCAGGCGAGGCCGCTGGGCGGTGCGGGCGGGCGCTTCATCCGCCAGCCGAGTTCGGTGAGGTGGCGGTCGGCCTTGGTGTGGTTGCAGCGGCGGCAGGCTGCCACCACGTTGTCCCACCGGTGCTGGCCTCCCCTGCTGCGCGGGATGACGTGGTCGACGCTGGTGGCGGCGGCCCCGCAGTAGACGCAGCGGCCGTGGTCCCGGGCGAACAGCGCCCGGCGGGTGAGCGGGACGGGCCCGCAGAAGGGGACCCGCACGAAGCGGGTCAGTCGGACGACGGACGGCGCCGGAAGGGCGCTGGTGGCGCTGTGCAGAGTGACTCCCGAGTCCTCCAGGCTGACCGCCTTGTGGTTGAGGACCAGGATGAGTGCGCGGCGCATCGATACGACGCCGAGTGGCTCGTAGGACGCGTTGAGGACCAGGACATGCGGCACGGATGCCTCCTTGGACGCCTGCGGCGCGTGGCTCGCGCCGGGACGAGCGGTTGGATCGCACAACGAGTGCGCGATCTCCCCCAGTGTCGCCTTACGCCTTTGTGCGGCGCCACCACTCCTGTGTAACGGACCCGACATGAACCCCGGGTGTGGCTTGTGTCATACCCGGTATGCCCTGGGAGGGGTCGGGTTGCACCACGGCACCGCCGGGGCACGGCGCGGCGTCCCGCCCGGGGGACGGCTCGGCCGGTCGGAGCAGCGCCCTGGCCCGTACGGCGGCCTGCCTGGGCCGTTCGGGGTCGGTCCGGGTGGCGCGGGGGCGATGCATGAGGGGAGCGCACCGGGGCGTTGACGGGGCGTCCGGGATCCTCCGTACGCCCTTCGACGTGTCCGGGCGGGCGTTCGGCAACGGATAGGCTGAGGCGCACGGTCCGCGGGCCGCTTGCGGCGGCGCGGGCCCGTCACGCCCCCAGCAAGGAAGGTCCCGCACGTGTTCCGCTCCGGCGCCACCGGTCTGACCGACGCGTCCTCGACGCTCTCCACCCCGACGCCGGCGCCCTCCCCCACCGCGCCGGAGCTGCCACAGCTGCGGATCCCCACCAGCGCGCAGGAGGTCACCGACACCACGAAGCAGGCGGCCAGCTGGTTCGACACGCACTGGCAGAGCTGGCTGGCTGGCGGCCTCCAGATCGTCCTCATCATCGTGCTCGCGATGGTCCTGCGGGTCGTGGTGAGCAAGCTGATCACCCAGCTGATCGCGCGGATGGCGCGCGGTCACGAGCACCACGAGGAGAGCCGGCTGGGCGGGCTGCTGGCCAACCACGGGGTGGTGAACCCGGAGCGGCGCCAGCAGCGCTCGGAGGCGATCGGCTCGGTGCTGCGCAGCATGGCCTCGTTCAGCATCCTGGGCACGGCGGCGCTGATGGTGCTCTCGGCGCTCGGGGTGAACCTGGCGCCGCTGCTGGCGAGTGCCGGTGTGGCCGGTGTGGCGATCGGTTTCGGCGCCCGCAACCTGGTGACGGACTTCCTCTCCGGGGTCTTCATGATCATGGAGGACCAGTACGGCGTCGGCGACGATATCGACACCGGGGTGGCCACCGGCACGGTGCTGGAGGTCGGGCTGCGGGTGACCAAGCTGCGCGGGGCCAACGGCGAGATCTGGTACATCCGCAACGGCGAGGTGAAGCGGATCGCCAACATGAGCCAGGGCTGGGCGACCGCCACGGTGGACGTGCAGGTCGGGTACAAGGAGGACCTGCAGCGGGTCGAGGGCCTGATCCAGGAGACCGCCGAGTCGCTGTCCAAGGAGGCGCCGTACGACGAGCTGGTCTGGGCGCCGGTGTCGATCCTGGGCGTGGAGTCCGTGGCGGCGGACTCGGTGATGGTGCGGGTCGAGGCCCGGACGGCGCCGGGCAAGGCGTCGCTGGTGTCCCGGGCGCTGCGCCAGCGGCTGAAGTCGGCCTTCGACCTGGCCGGGATCAAGGTCAAGGAGGAGGCCACGGCGGTGGCCACCGGGGTGGCGATCGCGGAGCCCTCGCCGCCGTCGGCGCTGTCCGACCCGACCTCGCCGCGTTACCGGGCGGCCGAGCCGATCCCGCTGCCGAAGCCGCCGGCGGACGACCCGACGATCGCCAAGCCGTAACGGTTCAGCACGACGGAGAGCCCTGTCCCCACTCCGGTGGTTCCCAGTGGCAGCCACAGAACGGGGGCGGGCCCTCCGCTGGAGGTTGAGGGCGGCGGGGGTGCGAGTTGGTCAGGAGGTAGCGGGACAGGGGTATCAGATCGGCTGAATACACTTTCCCTACCGAGGGACCGGCGGAAGGTTCGTGAGCGTGCGCAGAGCCTGATCATGCGCGCGGAAGCCGAAGCTGATGAGGGTGACGCGCTCTCCGGCACTGAGCGGCGTCCGGCCGTGCGGCGTGAGCGCGCCGTCGAACACGGCACAGTCACCCACGCCGAGATCGCATTCGAGATAGCCGTCGGCGTTGATGAACACGGTGGTGCTGACCCTGGGCGCACCGGTGAGGCGAGCGCGCTTGAGGCAGAGGATCAGGTTGGCCTCACCGAAGCCGGACTCGTCAACGTGGAAGTCGAGGAACTGCCCTACCTCGTAGCCGATGTAAACACCGGTGTGCGGCTGCTCGACCTCCAGGCCGGTGGACCGTGCTACGACTGCGGCTAGATCGATCTGTGCGGCGAACCGGTTCGCGGCGTCGCCTACGGGCGCGTTCCACTTGCCGTTGTGCAGGTATCCACCAGCGGCGACGGCTTTCTCGGCCTCCATCGCCATAGCGGCGATCAGCTCAGCGGGAAACGACTGATCACGCAGGTGGCGCGGGTGCACGCGCTGGTGTGCGGTGAGCCCGCGCACAGCGTCCCGGAGGTTGGGGAAGTCCCCCGCCCACCGGGCCGGCGTCCGGGCCGTGGTGCGGGACTGGAGCCATGAGGTCCACCGACCGCTCCACCGGCTCGGTGCCGCGATGTTTGCTGCTGATCCGGCGACGTCGCCAAGCAGCAGCTCGACCCGGTCGAGTGCGGCCTGCGTGGACTCGACCAGCCCGGCGTCCCCCTTGGCGATCCGCAGGCGCAGCGCTTCTTGGAGATGGGCCTGGGCATCCGCGAGGTCACCGCGCGGCGCTCATCGGTGTGCTGGACGATCTCGTAGTCCGTCAGGTTGATCTCGTTGGCGATCTCGCTGGGAAGCTCGGCGTCGAACCACTCGAAGTTCGCCCCGGCCACGTTCACGGGTTCGCTGCGAAGGGAACGGGCGTGCTCCGCGTAGGGGGTGCCCGACTTCACCAGGCGCTCCATCAAGGCGAAAGGGAGAGCCAACTCGGCACCCTCCTCGCGGAGCCGGGTCAGCACCGGATCCTTCCGGTCGAGGTCAAAGAAGGAGCCGACGGGGACACGGGCGGCGATGGCGGTCTTCAATGCGGACTCTCCTTGGTTGGGGTGTGTGCGACGCCGAGCGGCGGGTCGGCTCGGATGATCACCCTCGCCGACCCGCCCATGCCGTCAACTAACCGGCATCACTTGGGGACTGCGGTCAGACCTCGGTACCCACCGGGGCGAAGTCGCCGTCCGGGACCTTGTGGTCCAGGCGGCGGGTCAGGGACTCGACGCCCGCCTCCGGGGCGAAGTCGCCGTCGGGGACCGAGTGGTCCAGGCGGCGGGTCAGGTTGGTGACCTCCAGGTCACCGGGCTGGATGGTGGCGGTGCTCACGTGCCTCTCCAATCGGGTTGGTTCTGCTCGCCCGGGTGCGGGTGCGCAGTCCTGCGGGGTGGTGCGGCCCGGCCCGTCAGACCTTTCCGACGGACCGGGTCTTGTGGGGCGCTCAGGGACGCGGGTGTCGGCCAGAAGCGGCCGGAGGCGATGAGCGCCGTTGTCTCTACTCGCTCTTCGGCTTGTCGCCGTTGTGGTCGCCCGACCCGTTGCTGGTGCCGTTCTTGTCGTCCATGCCGTGCACTCCTTCCGATTCACCCGCTGAGAAGCGCGGGGCTGGTGGGCTGCCGAAGGCCGGCGTGCGCAGCCAGGAAGCCTCCGAAGAGGCAGCCGACCCTGCGCGACAGCGAGTAGTCGCACCGTCACTCCGACAGGCAGGGACCAGTTGACCGCCGCAGCGAGATCAACGGCTGATCACCGGCGGACTTTTCGACGGACTTTTTCACACGCGGGCCTATGCACGGTCAGCAGCCCGCGGGCTACCGTCTGCGATGTGGAGACCCAATTCACCCACCTGTGCACCGAGTTCGGCTGGAGTAGCCCGGCCCGGTTCAGACAGGTGTACGCCTCGACGGCGCGCAAGCTCGGAGAGGACGAAGAGGTGAGCAGCCGCCAGTACCACCGCTGGCGTCAGCCGGTACCACCGTGCCCTCATCCGGCACGCCAGCGGGTTCTCGAAGCGATGTTGGGTATCCCGTTGGAGCAGGCGGGTTTCACCGTGCCGCCACACCGTCGATCAGGACCACCACCCACGCCACGAGAAGAGTCAGAAGACGTGAACCGCCGATCCTTCATCGCCCTGGCCGGCGGTGCCACCGTGTCCGCCGGGCTGACGCCGCCGCGAATCGGGACCGAGACCGTCATGGACCTGCGGGCCGGGCTCACTTCCTTGTACGGGCTGGACGATCGGTTTGGTGGTGCGACAGTCGGCCCCCTCGCCCAAGCTCACCTCGCTCGGGTCGAACGGCTGATCGCCACCAAGAGTTACCCGAGTACGATCGGCCGTCAGCTCCGACTGATCGCAGGGGAGACTGCGGAACACGTGGCGTGGCTGGCCTTCGACGCTGGCGACAACGTCCGGGCCAAGAAGCATTGGAAGCACGCACTCACCCGAGCCGAGGAGCTGCAAGACAACTCACTCGCCGTAGTGGTGATGGCGTCCATGGCGCTGATGAGTCTTCGAGAACGCGAGCCTGGCACCGCACTCGATCTCTCCCGCGCCGCACAGTCGAAGGCCGCGTCGTGGGCGCCTCCCTCGCTGATGTCCATCCTGATGACCCGGGAGGCCCGCGCTCACGCGATGATGGGCGACCCCGTCAGGGCCCGATCGACTTTGGCGCAGGCGACTCGCACCTTCGAGCAAGAACGCAACGAGCGACCGGTACCCGACTGGACGGTGTTCCACGGGCCGGCGGAGTTGGCGCTGGCGCAGGCATCCCTCTTCACGGAGGCGGGGCACCACAAGGCGGCCGTGGACTGGCTGCGGCGCTCGCTCCAACACCAGGAGACGAACTACGCGCGAAACGAGGCACTGGTGCGGTTCAGCCTCGCCGGGGCGCTCGCGCAAGCAGGTGAGGCCGAGGAGTCGGCCCACGAACTCACCTCGGGAGCCGTCCTGCTGACCGAGGTGTCGTCCGGCCGGGCGCGCACATCGATGGAGGAGGCGCACTCCCACCTGAAGCTGTTGAATCCCTCCCTGGCCGCTGCTAGCGCCGCCCACCTGATCGCCTAGAGGAGAATCGTGCAGACGCCCGTCTTCGAGACCTTCACAGATCCGGATGCCGCTGCCCGGGTGCTGGACGAGATAGCACCGCTGTACGAGCAGGTGTTCGCGGAGCCGCCCTACTTCGAGGGGCCCCGCGACCTGGCCGGGTTCCTGGAGGGCTACGAGTCGTTCCGGACCATGCCCGGCTTCCGACTGGTGCTGGCTCGCTCAGGTGCTGCGTTGGTCGGGTTCGCTTTTGGAGTCCTACTCCAGTCGGACAGCCGTTGGTGGAGTGGCCTCGGCTTGGACGAGGGCTTCACCCGCGAGGACGGACACCGGACGTTCGTGATCCGAGAGATCGCCGTGGCTCTGGAGCAGCGCCGGCGGGGGTTGGGCCGGGAACTGCACGCAGCCGTACTCAAAGGAGCCCAGGTGGAGCGTGTGACCCTTGCGGTCCGGCCCGAAGCACAGGCTGCGGTGAAGATGTACGAAGCCCTCGGCTATCGGGACCTGGGCGACAAGCCCCCGGCCTGGGAAGGGGCCCCGGTGTACCGCTACATGGTCCGATAGCCCGCTACTTGGCCCCGGCCGGATGCGTCCGCTGTTTGCTCGTGCCTCGATGCTTCCCGTGTCGGCTCTCGGTACGCGCAGGCGGCCCAGCCGAGGGGAATTACGTTGTCAGGTGGTCGAACTCGCCCTCCTTGATGCCGCGTAGGAGGGCACGGAGTGTGTCAGGCGTGGTGGTGATGACGGTGTCGGGGTCGTCGCTCTCCTGGATCTTGATGTCACAGTCGGCGGTTGTTGAGAGGTATATGCAGTTGGCGGCGTCGCCGCTGTATGAGGACTTCTGCCAGTCCTGAACGGCCATGCTCGGTCCTCTCTCAGATGCTCTGGGCGATTCGGCGGATGAGGTCACGGGATGCGTCGGGCTTGAGTGCACTTGTCGCCAGCCGATCCATCACGGCTCGATATTTGATCAACTGCGGCTCGGTGTCGATGAACTCAGACCTGTCTCCGTCGACTTGAACACTGTCCAATCGCGCGACCTCGGCGTTGACGTACACGATCCCGGCGCCGGAGCTCGGGTAGCTGCCGGTGCCGAACGGAATCACCCTCAGGTCGATGTGAGGCTGCTCGCTCGCGGTCGCCAAGTATTCCAACTGCTCCCGGGCAACCTTCGGACCGCCGAAGCCCATTCGCAAGGCTGCCTCGTGAACAACGGCCGACAGCGGGACCGGCTGCTCGCCGTAGAGCACCGCCTGCCGTTTGATGCGATGAGAGACGAGGTGTTCCACTTCCGGCGGCGAGAAGGATGGGACAACATCCCGGAAGAGCGCGCGAGCGTGTTCCGGGGTCTGAAGGAGTCCGGGGATGTGAATAGCTGAGGCGATCCGCATCGACTGTGCGTGGTGTTCGAGTTCGGCCAGATCGAGCGCTCCGGCCGGAAGGATCTCGCGGTACTCCTCCCACCAGCCCCGCGTTCGGCCACCGGTCATGCGTGCCAGCGCGTCGATCAGGGCTTCGTCCGCGCAGCCGTAGAGACGCGACAGGGCCCGTACCCGATCCGCGCTCACCGGGTATCCCCCGGACTCGATGTTGCTGATCCGAGACTGCGGGGTGCCGTGCAGTTCCCCGGCTCGCGTGACCGACAGCCCTGCTTGCTCGCGCAGCCGACGCAGCTCCGCGCCGAGTCGCCGCTGCCGGATGCTCGGCGGAATCTTGCTGGGCGGCATCCGCTGTCTCCTCACTCTCGACCACCGTCGTCGGTGCCGTCACCCTCCCGGGTGGCGGTGATATGAATTCCTCAGATGCGGTGGACTACATACTACCGACTGGCTACTTTTGATCCTGCGTCAGGGACGATCGCTGCCCGTGGTGGCGGCAGCGCGGCGCCCAACTCCCGTTTACGTAGGAGACTTCCATGACCGCTACGCCCTCGCCAAACCCCCGTCCGATCACGCCCGGGTTGGTGGCCGACCCGACCTTCGACCAGGAGCTGTGCGGGCTCGTGCTCGACACCGCACCCCGACTGTTCGCCGTCGTGCAGGTGTGCGGCGAGGGTCCTGCGGACGCCGACGGGTGGGTCGTGGCCTGGGGGATCGTCGACCGTGACGGGCCGACGCACGGGCGGCCCGGCCGTTGTCGGCCGGGCCGCCCACCCATCGCGTTGATCGCTGGGTCAGACCCAGGTGGGAGCGCTCCCCAAAGGCTGCCCCGTAAGCCGTACTTCAGCTGACGGTGACAGGGCGCAGGCAGACAAGTCGGTGGCAAGCTGACCATCGGTAAGGGATGATCACGATGTGCACGGCCCCGCTCTCGTCGGACGCACCCGAACACGTTGAGCGGTGTGATGCCGCGCTTACGTCGGATCGATGTTCGGCCTGGCGCTTTCCATGCAGGGCCGGAGAGGACGCGCGTGTCGCTCGCTCTTGAAGATCGCTTGGCCATCACCGAACTGGTCTCGTTGCACGGCCACCTCGTTGACGACGGAAGTCTCGACCGGTTGGAGGAGTTGTTCACCTCCGATGTGATCTACGACCTCACCGACTTCGGTCAGGAGTCACTGTCCGGGGTGGCGGCCATCCGAGAAGCGGCATGGGCACTGGGAGTGGCCAACTCTGTCGCACATCACGTCACCAACGTCGTCGTTACGGCGTCGGCAGACGGCCGGGTGCAGGTCCGTTCCAAGGGGCTGGGCATCAAGGCGGACGGCTCCTGCGGTTCCGTCTCCTACGACGACACCGTCGTGCGCACCGCTGACGGCTGGCGGATCAGCCATCGCAAGGTGTCGCCACGCCGAACTCCCTTGGGCGGGATGACAAAGCCCGGCTAGTGCTGTGGCCGGGACGGTCCACCGTGATCGGAAGGCGGCTCGCGGGACGAGCGCACGCGCAACGGCTGGTATTACTGGGGTATGCAGGAAGAGACGGCACGCTCCGCGATCGACACGTTCATCTCCGCGTTTAACGCCTCGGACGACAGCTATGTGACTGCCCTGCTCTCCCAGGCCCTGACCTCAGACGTGGTCTTCTGGGGGCCGTTGGGTCGCAGCGAAGGAATCGCGGCGGTCGAGCGGTTCGTGCTGGACATCCGGCGCCACCCGGCGGGGACCGGCACGATGGCGCGCTGCTCAGCGGTGGACATGCCTGACGAGTGGGCCCGGTACCGGTGGGTCTTCACCACGCCGGATGGAGGCCCCCGCCTGGCGGGAACGGACGTCGTCCATCTGCGGCGAAGCCTCATCGACCAGGTCATCGTCTTTGCGGGGGAGATCGAGCCGTCCGCCTCCTGAGTCGTCCTTCTGTCGCTGTCCTTCTCGTGAACTTGTCCCTTTCGGCACTCCGGGGCTGCGGTTCGCGGTCGGTCAGGCTGCGGCGTTGAGGGGGCGTCCGCCCGAGCGGATGCCCTTCTCGCTGCGGATGCGGGCGCGTTCCTTGCGTTGGGCGGCAAGTACGTCGGGGTGGCGGGCGTTGGCTGACCACAGCCTTCCCGTCTTCTGCGCAGGAAGTCGATCTGGCCGACTTCCTGCGCAGGGGTCCGGAAATGCCGTCTCCGCTTCGTCCTCGCCGAAGCAGCGACGGGCGACAGCGGGCGGCTTACTTGACGTCTTCGTCCATAGTGGCTTCGGTGCCCCTCCTCACCCATGCGGCCCTTCGGATCACCGAGGGGCCGCACCATAATTCCCATCTTCTTTAATTCTTTCGCCCATAAGTACGCCACCCCTCTTTGCCTGGGGAGGGGTGGCACACTTGTTTTTCCTTTTGTATAAGTTTCTTTTTGAAGGCTGGGCGGGGTGGGCTTCGTGCTGTCCGGTAACGCTTCGGCATCCTCCGCTGCACCGGCCATTGACACCCCGCTGACGCGGCCCGTACGGTCCTGTCCAGGCGACTGGAAAGTTTCCTAACAGTTCCCGTCAACCAGCCGAAAGAGGAGGATTCCGGGCATGACCAAGAGCACCGCCAAGGCCCCCCTCGCCGGCACCCCGAGCCTCCTGCGCGCCATCAACGACCGTGCCGCCCTCGAACTCCTGCTGGCCAACGGCCCGCTCTCGCGCACCCAGATCGGCACCCTGACCGGGCTGTCCAAGCCCACCGCCTCCCAGCTGCTGGCCCGCCTGGAGGCGGCCGGGCTGGTCGTGCCGGTGGGCACCACGGAGGGCGGCCCCGGCCCCAACGCGCAGCTGTACCAGGTGAATCCGGCCGCCGGATACGTCGCCGGGCTGGACGTCACCAACAACGGGATCAGGGTCGCGATCGCCGACATCACCGGTGGCACGCTGGCCGAGCACAGCGTGTCGACCAGAGGCCTCCCTGCCGCCGAGACCGTACCGAGAGTCGCCGCCGCCGTCGCCGGGGCGGTCCGGGCCGCGGGGCTCGACGCGGGGAGCCTGCGCACCGTCGCGATCGGACTCGGCGGCGCCCCGGATCCGGTCACCGGGAAGCTGCGCTACGCCTCCCACCTGCCGGGCTGGCACTCACCCAGACTCGTCGAGGAGCTGACCGGGGCGATCGGAGCCCCGGTGTCGATCGAGAACGACGTGAACCTGGCCGCCGTCGCCGAGCAGGCCACCGGCGCGGCGGCGGGCTTCGAGGACTTCGTCCTGCTCTGGGCCGGGGCGGGCGTCGGCGCCGCGATCGTGATCGCCGGACGGCTGCACCGCGGCTTCACCGGCGGTGCCGGGGAGGTCGGCTACATGCCGGTGCCCGACTCGCCGGTCGAGTGGGACGCCCGGCGGCGCAAGTTCGGCGGCTTCCAGGCCCAGGTCGGCGCACCCGCCGTCCGCGCCCTGGCCCGCGCGCACGGCCTCGGCGCGCCCAGCGCTGAGGAGTCGATCGCCAAGGCCCTGGCCACCCCGGGCGCCGGCGACGCCTTCCTGACCGAGCTGGCCGGGCGGCTCGCCGTCGGGCTGGCCGTGATCGTCGCCGTGGTCGACCCCCAGCTGGTGGTCCTCTCCGGCGCGGTGCCGAGCGCGGGCGGCGAACGCCTGCGCGCGCTCGTCGAGGACGAACTGGCCCGGATCTGCCTCGCCCGGCCGGACGTCCGCAGCAGTGCCCTGCCCGGCTCACCCGTCCTGCACGGCGCCCTGCAACGCGCCCTCGCCGACGCCCGCGAGGCCGTCTTCTCCACCCACTGATCCACTCCCTGCGCTCCTGCACCCACCTCTCCCCCAACCCCCTACGCGGGACCCGCGGCGATGACGCCTGCCCGCGCACCCCCAGGAGGACCTCGAAGTGCACGCCACCACCTCCCGCAGAGGCCGTCGCACGATCGCCGCCGTCGCCGGCAGCGCCGTGCTGGCCCTGCTCGCCAGCGCCTGCACCGGTTCCAACGACGCGGGCGGCACCGACGACTCGGCCGGCGGCAAGGACGTCACCATCACCTTCTGGCACGGCTGGAGTCAGGACAACGAGGTGAAGGCGATCAACGACAACATCGCCGCCTTCGAGAAGGCCCACCCCAACATCCACGTCAAGACCGTGGGCAACATCGCGGACGACAAGGTCAACCAGGCCCTGCGGGCCGGCGGCGACGACGCGCCGGACGTGGTGTCCTCCTTCACCACCAACAACGTCGGCATGTTCTGCTCGACCAAGGCCTTCGTCGACCTCAAGCCCCTGCTGCAGAAGAGCGGCATCGACGCGGCCAAGACCTTCCCGTCCGCGATGCTCGACTACTCGCAGTTCCAGGGCAACCAGTGCTCGCTGCCGCTGCTCGGCGACGCCTACGGCCTGTACTACAACAAGAAGGCCTTCGCCGCGGCCGGCATCGCGAACCCGCCCAGGACCTTCAGCGAATTCTCCGACGACGCCAAGAAGTTGACCGTCGCCGACGGCGACTCGTACAAGCAGCTCGGCTTCATGCCGCTGTACCACGGCTACGAGTCCACCACCGAGCACTTCCTCGGCCAGTACGGCGCCACCTACTTCGGCGCCGACGGCAAGTCGAACATCGCCGCCGACCCGAAGGTCGCCGCGATGCTCAACTGGCAGAAGGGCATGGTCGACCAGCTCGGCGGCTACGCCAAGCTGGACAAGTTCCGCGCCACCTTCGGCGAGGAGTTCAGCGCCAAGAACCCCTTCCACACCGGCCAGGTCGCGATGGCCATCGACGGCGAGTGGCGCACCGCCTCGCTCGCCGAGAACAAGCCCGACTTCGACTGGGCCACCGCGCCGTTCCCCGTCCCGGACGACCAGGCGGACACCTACGGCCGCGGCTACCAGACCGGCACCATCGTCGGCATCGCCAGCACCAGCAAGAAGCAGGCCGCGGCCTGGGAGCTGGTCAAGTACCTGACCACCGACACCGACGCGGTGGTCGGCTTCGCCAACGCGATCCACAACGTGCCGAGCACCTTCGACGCGCTCAACTCGCCGAAGCTGGTCAGCGACCCCAACTTCAAGACCTTCCTGGACGTCGCCAAGAACCCGCACTCGGGCACCACCCCGGCCAGCGTCAACGGCGGCGGCTACCTCCTGTCGCTGCAGAACCTCGGCTTCGACTACGAGTCCGGCAAGCAGACCGACCTGCAGGCCGGCCTGGCCGCCACGGCGAAGCAGATCGACACCGACATCGCCCAGGCGAAGTAACGGGAACGGTCCACGGAGCTCCCCATGTCACTCGCGTTCGGCACCCGCAAGGGCGCCGGGACGACCGATCCGGCGGCGCCCTCCACGCAGCACCTGCTGCGCCGGAAGCGCCGCCGGGAGGCGGCCCGCACCTTCGCCTTCCTCTCCCCCTGGCTGATCGGGTTCAGCGTCTTCTTCGTCTACCCGCTGGTCTCCACCGCCTACTTCTCCTTCACCCAGTACAACGGCTTCGGCACGCCGACCTTCAACGGCCTCAAGAACTGGGACTACGTCCTCAACCAGCTGCCGACCTTCTGGCAGGGCCTGCGCAACACCCTGTGGCTGGTACTGATCATGGTGACCCTGCGGGTCGCCTTCGGCCTGGGCATCGGGCTGCTGATCACCAAGGTCAAGACCGGGGCGGGCTTCTTCCGCACGGTGTTCTACCTGCCGTACCTGGCCCCGCCGGTGGCCGCCACCGTCGCCTTCGCCTTCCTGCTCAACCCGGGCACCGGCCCGCTCAACCACCTGCTCGGCGAGCTCGGCCTGCCGCAGCCCGGCTGGTTCGCCGACCCGAACTGGTCCAAGCCCGCGCTCACCCTGCTCGCCATGTGGGGCATCGGCGACCTGATGGTCATCTTCATGGCCTCGCTGCTGGACGTCCCCAAGGAGCAGTACGAGGCGGCCGAACTGGACGGCGCCGGCCCGTTCCAGCGGTTCCGGTACGTCACGCTGCCGAACATCTCCCCGATCATCATGTTCGCGGTGGTCACCGGGGTCATCCAGACCATGCAGTACTACACCCAGGCGATCGTGGCCGGGAAGGTCGCCAGCGGCATCGCGGGCAACTCCGGCCAGCAGTTCGAGCCCGGCTACCCGCAGGGCTCCACCTGGACCCTGCCGCAGATGGTCTACAACCTCGGCTTCCAGCGCTTCGACTACGGCGCGGCCTGCGTCGTCGCCCTGGTGCTGTTCGCCATCTCGATGGCCGTCACCTCGATCCTGCTCCGCCGCCGGTCCGGCTTCATGGCGAGCGACGACTAGCGGACCCTGAGGACCTGACCATGACTCTCACGCCGACCGAAGCACCCGCCCCCTCCCGCACCGGCACCGCCGCCGCCCGGGCCGCCCGGCGCCGCGCCGCGCTCCACTGGGTGGCCGTGCACTCCCTGGCGATCGCCGCCGCGCTGTTCTTCCTGCTGCCCTTCGTCTTCGTCTTCCTCACCTCGGTGATGGACGACCAGCAGGCGCTCACCACCGACTACTGGCCCACCCACTGGGAGTGGGGCAACTACGGCAAGGTGTGGGACACCCCCGGCTTCCTCACCTGGTGGCGCAACACCCTGGTGTACGCCGGAGCCGGCACCCTGCTGACCGTCGTCTCCAGCCTGCCGGTCGCCTACGCGCTCGCCAAGTTCCGCTTCCGCGGCCGCAACCTGGCGCTGATGGCCGTCATCGCGATGATGATGCTGCCGCCCCAGGTCACCGTCATCCCGATGTACCTGTTCTGGGCCAAGCAGATGGGCATGGGCGGCTCGCTCTGGCCGCTGATCATCCCGATGGCCTTCGGCGACGCCTTCTCGATCTTCCTGCTGCGCCAGTTCCTGATGACCATCCCCAAGGAGTACATCGAGGCCGCCCGGATCGACGGCTGCGGCGACCTGCGCACCCTGCTGCGGGTGGTCCTGCCGATGGCCAAGCCGGCCATCGCCGCCGTCGCGCTGTTCCAGTTCTTCTACTGCTGGAACGACTACTTCGGCCCGCAGATCTACGCCAGCAACAACCACGAGGCCTGGACGCTCAGTTACGGCCTGGAGTCGTTCAAGGCCGCCCACCACACCAACTGGAACCTCACCATGGCCGCCACCCTGCTGGTGATGGCGCCGGTGATCGTCCTCTTCTTCTTCGCACAGAAGGCCTTCATCGAAGGCGTGACACTGACAGGGGTCAAGGGCTGATGTCCGCACCGAAGACGTCCGCACTGAAGTTGGCAATCGTCGGCGGTGGTTCGACCTACACCCCGGAGCTGATCGACGGCTTCGCCCGGCTGCGCGACACCCTGCCGGTCGGCGAACTGGTGCTGATCGACCCGGCCGCCGAGCGGCTGGAGCTGATCGGCGGCCTGGCCCGACGGATCTTCGCCAAGCAGGGGCACCCGGCCACGGTCACCACGACCACGGACCTGGCGGCGGGGGTCGCGGACGCCGACGCCGTCCTGCTCCAGCTGCGCGTCGGCGGGCAGGCGGCCCGCGACCAGGACGAGACCTGGCCGCTGGAATGCGGCTGCGTCGGCCAGGAGACCACCGGCGCGGGCGGGCTCGCCAAGGCGCTGCGCACCGTCCCGGTCGTGCTGGACATCGCCGAGCAGGTCCGCCGGACCAACCCGGACGCCTGGATCGTGGACTTCACCAACCCGGTCGGCATCGTCACCCGGGTCCTGCAGAGCGCCGGCCACAAGGCCGTCGGGCTGTGCAACGTCGCGATCGGCTTCCAGCGCAAGTTCGCGGCGCACCTGGGAGTCGCGCCGGAGCTGGTCCGGCTGGACCACGTCGGGCTCAACCACCTGACCTGGGAGCGCGGGGTCACCTTGCTGGACGGTCCCGGTGCCGTGGGTGGTCGGGAGGTGCTGCCCGAGCTGCTGCGGGACTTCGGCAAGGAGATCGCCGACGACCTCCACCTGCCGCAGCCCTTCGTCCAGCGGCTCGGCGTGGTGCCCTCGTACTACCTGCGGTACTTCTACCAGCACGACGCGGTGGTCGAGGAGCTCAAGGCGCAGGGCTCGCGGGCCGCGCAGGTCGCCGAGATCGAACGGCAGCTGCTGGAGCTGTACGCCGACCCCGACTTGGACACCAAGCCGGAGCTGCTCGGCAAGCGCGGCGGGGCCTTCTACTCGGAGGCCGCCGTCCAGCTGATCGCGGCACTGCTGGGCACCGGCGGCGGGACGTCCGTGCAGGTGGTGAACACCCGTAACGACGGCGTGCTGCCCTTCCTGCCGGACGACGCCGTCATCGAGGTACCGGCCGAGGTGGACGCCGACGGCGTGCGGCCGCTGCCGCAGCGGCCGGTCGAGCCGCTGTTCGCCGGGCTGATCGCCGCCGTCACCTCGTACGAGCACCTCGCGCTCGACGCCGCCCTGCGCGGCGGACGCGACCGGGTCTTCGACGCCCTGCTCGCCCACCCGCTGGTCGGCCAGCTCGAACGCGCCGACCGACTCACGGACCTGCTGCTCGCCCACAACCGCGAGCACCTCGCCTGGGCCTGATCGGCCCGGTGCCCGGCCCGCTTCGGATCGCTCCGGAGTACGGGCCGGGCGCGCAGCGAGGAGACCGACCACCCCCGGCCGGGGCTTGCGGCCGGGCCACGTACGAGCCGCGGGGACCCGATGACCCACCAGCCCGAACCACTCCTGCCCGGCGTACTCGCCATCGACGCGGGCAACTCCAAGACCGACGTCGCCCTGATCGGCGCCGACGGCACCGTCCTGGGCACCGCCCGCGGCGGCGGCTTCGCACCCCAGAGGATCGGCGGCGCCGCAGCCGTCGCCGGCCTCGCTCCGCTGGTCGAGGAGGCCGCCGCGGCGGCCGGCCACCCCTCCTGGAACGGCGTGCTCACCAGCCACGTCAGCGCCTGCCTGGCCAACGCCGACCTCCCGGTGGAGGAGGAGGCGCTGCGCACCGCCCTCGAAGCGCACCCCTGGGGCGTCAGCAACACCGTCGTCAACGACACCTTCGGCCTGCTGCGGGCCGGCACCGACGGCCCGCGCGGGGTCGCGGTGGTCTGCGGCGCCGGGATCAACTGCGTCGGCCTGCTGCCGGACGGACGCACCGCCCGCTTCCCCGCGCTCGGCGAGCTCACCGGCGACTGGGGCGGCGGCGCCGGGCTCGCCATCACCAGCATGTGGCACGCCGTCCGCGCGGAGGACGGGCGCGGCGGGCCGACCGCGCTGGCCCGGTCCATCGCCGAGCACTTCGGCCTGCCCAGCGCCGGGGCCGTCGCGGAGGCGATCCACCTCGGGCACCTGCCGAGCGCCCGGCTGCACGAGATCGTCCGGGTGCTGTTCGCGGTCGCGGGCGAAGGGGACGCCACCGCCCTGGAGCTGATCGACCGACAGGCCGACGAGATCGTCCGACTGGCCGTCGTCGCGCTGAGACGGCTGGACCTGCTGGACGTCCCCACCCCGGTGGTGCTCGGCGGCGGGGTGCTCGCCTCCCGGCAGCCGCTGCTGCTCGACAACCTCACGGCGCGCCTCGCCGAGGCCGCCCCGCTGGCCGAGCCGCGGGTGGTCGTCGCGCCGCCCGTCCTGGGCGCGGCGCTGCTCGGGCTCGACCACCTGGGCGTGGAACCGACGGCGCAGGCGCGGGTGCGCGAGGCGTACGAGGCGCAGCGGCCGGTCGCGGCCTGAGGCCTGCCCTCTCCCCCAGCCTCCCGCCCCCGCCGGATCCGCACGTCCGGCGCGGGCGGGAACCGTTCCCCGCGCGCCGGTCGTGTACCCGCGTGCAGACCAGCGCCGCCGCCCGGGGAGACTTGTGCCATGGCCGCGCCCCGCATCCTCCTCGCCGCCGCCGCGCTGACCGGCACCGCTCTGGCCTGCCTCACCGGCTGCACCCCCGCCGACTCCCGCCCGACGGTGAACGCGGCCGCCTCCGCGGCCGCCCTCGCCGACGAGGGCGCCGACGAGGGCGCCGACGACCTGCTGGACGACGGGGACGACCTCGCCGACGACGAGGCCGCCGACTCCCCCGTCCCCGACACCATCGCCGCCCCGGACCCCGGCTACCCGTGCCCGGCCCCCAGTCGACTGCCCGGCCACCAGGTGCTCGTCATCGTCGCCGCCGGCCCGGCCGAGCTCACCGCCCAGCCCGCCCGCTACACCTGCGACCCGCCCCGCTACGAGGCCACCGGCACGCCCGTCCACTACGGCTTCGCGGCCTCGGGCGTGACGGCGACGCTGGTCGACCGCCCGCACGCGGACCCGGCGAAGCCCGTCCAGCTGGACGAGCTGGTCACCCACCTCAACGACTGCCTCGCCGAGCGCGATCCGGCGGATCCGTACGGCTGCTTCGGGAACGCCTACGACGTGGTGCTCGACTCGCACGGGCGGATCATGCGGATCGCGGAGATCGAGAGGCCGTAGCGGGCGAGGTGCGCGCCGGAGCACGGGGTCGCCGGTGTTCCCGCGGACGGCGGTCGCAGTGGTGCGGACAAGGTAGGCCACCGACCGGGAGGCTGGGAAGGGGTGGTTGTGGCCGTTCGGTGAAGGTCGCGAGGAGGAGGCGGGGGGACGAATACGGTGTAAGCCGCACCCTCAACTGTTGAGATTCGGCTGCGCTACGCGTGTCAACAGCCCGCCAGCTGCGGCCTTTTGGCGTTCTATACGTTCGCCAGGGGTTCCCTTGGGGTTGGTCTTACTATCGCCGTCGTTGACCCGGTTTCCGCGGCGATGCTTTGCTTCCGGCCGTCGGCGGTAAACCGGTGCCCCATCCCCACTTCACTGACTGTTCATGACGAACCGCCAGTGGTTCCGGGTCGCCGTCGTTGCTCCTCCCCATTTGTCCCCCACAGTGCAGCCGCGCCCCATCCGTGTGCGGTCGGCATGAGAGAGGAACCCTCACAATGGGCATGTCCCCCACCTCCCGCAAGGCGCGCGTCCGGGCCCTGACCGGGCTCAGCGCCCTGGCACTGGCCGCCACCGGTTTCGCCGCCGCCCCGGCCGCCCAGGCCGACCAGCCGAGCAGCGAGTTCGCCGGGAACAGCCACCCGTACCGCCACGGCGTCGTCCCCACCAAGGAAGGTGCCGCGCACGCCAACGCCGCCTCCGCGGCCGCGACCCGGACGTCGAACCTGAAGTTCGGCGGCGGTGTCGACGGCATCGGTGTCACCACCGGCGCTCCGAAGGTCTACGTGGTCATCTGGGGCTCCCAGTGGGGCACCGCGGGCACCGACGCCAACGGCTACACCACGATGACCGGCGACCCGTCGGGCGAGGCCGTGCGCGCGCAGCAGCTGTACAAGGGCCTGGGCACCAACAACGAACTCTGGTCCGGCGTCCTGACCCAGTACTGCGAGGGCATCACCAAGGGCGCCACCAGCTGCCCGTCGACCGCCGCGCACGTCGGCTACCCGACCGGCGGCGCGCTGGCCGGCGTCTGGGTGGACAACTCCGCCGCCGCGCCGAGCCAGGCCACCGGCAACCAGATCGCCACCGAGGCCATCAAGGCCGCCGGGCACTTCGGCAACACCACCGCGGCCTCCAACCGCAACGCCCAGTACATCGTGCTCTCGCCCACCGGAACCCACCCGGACGGCTTCAACACCTCCACGGGCCAGTTCTGCGCGTGGCACGACTGGAACGGCGACACCACGCTGAGCGGTGGCGCGGCCACCTCCCCGTACGGTGACGTGGCGTTCAGCAACAACCCGTACGTGACCGACATGGGCACCTCCTGCGGCCAGAACTACGTCAACAGCGGCAACGCGGGCCTGCTGGACGGCGTGACCATCGTGTACGGCCACGAGTACGCGGAGACCGTCACCGACCAGAACCCGGCCGGCGGCTGGACCGACTCCACGGGTGCCGAGAACGGCGACAAGTGCGCCTGGAAGGGCACCGGCGGCACCGGCGGCGCGCAGAACGTGAACTTCGCGACCGGCTCGTTCGCCATGCAGGCGACCTGGTCGAACGCGGTCAGCGCCTGCCAGATCTCGCACGCGATCGTCCCCTGAGGCCTCGCCTATGACGATCTGACACAGGGGTAGAGCGCCGGGGTGGGTTGTGCGGGCCCACCCCGGCGCTCGTCGCGTTCCCGGGCGCGCCCCGGGGCGTGTCCTAGGAGGGCGAAACGAGGCCGAACTCGTAGGCGTGGATGACCAGATGGACCCGGTCCCGGGCGTCCAGCTTGGTGAACAGCCGGGCGACGTGCGCCTTGGCGGTGGCCACGCTGATGGTGAGCTCCTCGGCGATCTCCGTGTTGGACAGGCCGCGGCCGACCAGGGTCAGCACCTCGCGCTCGCGCTCGGTGATGCCCTCGGCGGACTTCCGGGGCCGGGCGGCGGCCTCCGGGCGGGCGGCGAACTCGCCGATCAGGCGCCGGGTGATGCCGGGCGCGAGCAGGGCGTCCCCGGCGGCGACCACCCGCACGCCGTCCAGGATGGTCTCCAGGGCCAAGTCCTTGACCAGGAAGCCGCTCGCCCCGGCGCGCAGCGCGCCGTACACGTAGTCGTCGTCGTCGAAGGTGGTGAGGACGAGCACGTGGGTGGGCAGCTCCGGGTCGGCGAGGATCCGGCGGGTCGCCTCGATGCCGTCCATGCCGGGCATCCGGATGTCCATCACGGCGACGTCCGGGCGCAGCCGGGCGACCAGTTCGACGGCCTCGGCGCCGTTGCCGGCCTCGCCGACCACCTCCAGGTCGGGGGCGTCGGCGATGAGCACCCGCAGGCCGGTGCGGATGAGCGGCTGGTCGTCGACCAGGACGACGCGGATCACGGTCCCACCTCCAGGGCGGCTTCTTCGGGGATCGGCAGTCGGGCGGCGACGCGGAAGCCGCCCTCGGGGCGCGGGCCGGCGCTGAACTCGCCGTGCAGCAGGGCGACCCGCTCGCGCATGCCGGCCAGGCCGTAGCCGGTGCCGGGGGTGCCGGTCGCGGCACCGGCGCCCAAGTCCAGGACGGTGACGCCGAGTTCCCGGTCGTCGTACGCGACGGTGACGTGGCAGTCGCGGGTGCCGGAGTGCTTGACCACGTTGGTGACGGCCTCCTGGACGATCCGGTAGGCGGCGAGGTCCACCTCGGGCGGCAGGGTACGGGCGTCGCCGCGCCGGGTGAGCGCGACCCGCACCCCGGCGCCCGCGGTCGTCTCCACCAGCCGGTCCAACTCACCCAGGCCCGGGGCGACTTCGAGCGGCGCCGACTCCCCCTCGCCCTGCCGCAGCGCGCCCAGCATCCGGCGCAGCCCGGCCAGGGTCTCCCGGCTGGTCGCCTCGATGGCGTTCAGCGCGTTGCGGGTCTCGGCCGGCTGGGTGTCCATGACCCGGCTGCCCATGCCCGCCTGGATCGCGATGATGCCGATGCTGTGGGCGACCATGTCGTGCAACTCGCGGGCGATGCGCAGCCGTTCGGCAGTGACGGCCTGCTCGGCGGCGCGGCCGCGCAGGGCGTCGGCGTGCGCGCGGCTCTGGCGGACGGTGTTGCCGATCAGCCAGGCGATCAGGACGGTCGCGGCGAGCCCCAGGTAGGCGTACGGGTTCACGACGTAACCGTTGACGGTGCCCCAGGCGTACAGCGTGGCGAGCACGGTCAGCGGCATCGACACCGCGATCGTCGAGACCAGGCGGGAGCGGGTGACCACGCAGTAGCCGACCACCACCTCGGCGATCAGGAACTGCACCGGCGCCGCCGGGACGGTCCACATCCCGAGCGCGTAGACGCCGCCCGCCAGCGCCGCCGCGACCGCCGCCAACGGCAACCGGACCAGCAGGAAGGCGACCAGGGTGGTGACCACGGCCGTGACCACCAAGGGCATGTCCTCGGTGTTGCCGTTGTAGTCGAAGAGGTGGCTCAACTCGTTGTCCCGGGTGAAGAACCGGAACACCACGATGGTCGTCCAGAACGCCGCCACCCACACGCCCGCGGGCAGGCGCCTGAGCAGGGGCGGGCGGGGTTCGGTGATCATGACGCGATGGTAGCGGCGGGCGGCGCGGCGGCGCATTGGCCCGCGGGAGTAATCCCGGGGGCGGGGTTGGCCGCTCCCGGTTGTGTCCCGGCGCCCGATGTCCGACCACGGCCCTGACCGGCACCGTTGTCCCCGTGATCGAGATCGAGCGACTGACCAAGCGGTACGGCGCCACCACGGCCGTCGACCAGTTGACCTTCACCGTCCGGCCGGGCACCGTCACCGGCTTCCTCGGCCCCAACGGCGCGGGCAAGTCCACCACGCTGCGGATGATCCTGGGCCTCAACACCCCCACCGAGGGCGCCGTCACCGTGGACGGCGTGCCCTTCGCGAACCGGCCGCGCGGCCTGCGGCACGTCGGCGCCCTGCTGGACGCCGGGGACGTGCACGGCGGGCGCAGCGCCAAGGCGCACCTGTCGGCGCTGGCCCGCAGCAACCGGATCCCGCTCGAGCGGGTCGACGAGGTGCTGGCCGAGGTCGGACTCGGCAAGGCCGCCGGCCGGCGGATCGGCGGCTACTCGCTGGGCATGAAGCAACGGCTCGGCATCGCCGGCGCCCTGCTCGGCGACCCGCCCGTCCTGCTCTTCGACGAACCGCTGAACGGGCTCGACCCGGAGGGCGTGCTCTGGGTGCGCGGGCTGTTCCGCCGACTCGCGGACGAGGGGCGCACGGTCTTCGTCTCCAGCCACATGATGGCCGAGATGGAGCACACCGCCGACCACCTGGTGGTGATCGGGCGTGGACGGCTGATCGCGGACGAGAGCCTGGCCGAGTTCTCGGCCCGCAACGCGGAGTCGAGCGTGGCCGTGCGGGCGCCGGAACTTTCGCTGCTGGCCGCCGCCTTGCGCACCGAGGGCGCCGACGTCGGCGTGGTGGAACCGCAGTTCGGCATCGTCACCGGCCTCCCCGCCGAGCGGATCGGTGAACTCGCGCTGCGCCACGGCGTGGTGCTGCACGAGCTCGCCACCCGGACGTCGTCCCTGGAGTCGGCGTTCATGTCCCTGACCGCCGACAGCGTCGAGTACCTGGCTGGAGAGACCCGATGAGCACCATGACCCCGATCCGCACGGAGGCCGCCCGCGCCACCGAACCGGCCCCCCGGTTCACCGACCTGCTCGCCGCCGAATGGATCAAACTGCGCTCGCTGCGGTCGACGTACTGGGTGCTGGCGCTCGCCGCGCTGGTGGCGATCGTGATCAACATCAACGCCGTGCACAGCGACCTGACGTACATCGACCACCCGCCGCCGCGGATGCCCGGTATGCCGCCGTTCCGGTACGACCCGCTGTACCACGGCCTGAGCGACATCGCCTGCTACCTGATGGCGATCGCGGCCGGCAGCCTCGGGGCGATCACCGTGTTCGGCGAGTACACCACCGGCCTGGTCCGCACCACCTTCGCCGCCGTGCCCGACCGGCGTGGGGTGATCGCCGCCAAGGTGCTGCTGATCGGCGGGATCACCGCACTCGCGGGGGCGGTGGTGTCGACGGTGTCCTTCTTCACCACCAACGCGATGCTGGCCTCCCGGCACGTCGGGCTCTCCATCACCGAAGGGGTCAGCCTGCGGGCCGTCCTCGCCTACGCGGCGATCGTGCCGGTCTGCGCGCTGATCGGGATGGCACTGGGCGCGGTGCTGCGGCACGCCACCGCCTCGATCGTGTCGCTGGTGCTGCTGTTCTTCATCATGCCGCTGATGTTCGGCGGCGACCGCTACCGGTGGCTGCACGAGATCGGCAGCCACCTGCCACTGGCCACCGTCGGCAGGCTCACCTACAACCCCCACTCCTCGACCACGACCAGCAAGTGGGCGCCGAGCGTGCTGGACGCGTGGATCACGATGGGGATGTGGGCGGTCGTCGCGGTGGCGGTGACGGTGGTCGTGGTGCGGCGACGGGACGTTTGAAGTCCTCGCTGATCACAGGATGTCGAGCCTATGAGCGGTCCCGGCGGGCAGCTGGTACGGGCGTTCGGGCGGCAGCAGGCGCTGTGCCTTCGCCGTTTGGCCGCCTCGGACCAGCGCGGCGATCCGCTGCACCCGCGGGGTGAGGTCGGTCAGTTCGGTGACCCACTCCTCGGCGAAGGTGCGGATCAGCGAGCGGCCGATGCCCACCTGGATGCTGTACTGGTTCAGCGCCGCCCCGCGCAGCGTCCGCTCCGGGTCCCACTGCACATGGACCTCGGCGCGGGCCACCTCGTCCGGGTGGGCGGTGGTCAGCACGGCCCGGCCGAGCGCCTCCTCCCAGCCCTCCCGGGTGATCCGGACCGCCAACACCCTGGTCTGGCCCGGCTTCTGCGCCCAGTTGCTGCGGTGCATCAGCCAGCGGAACGAGGGCTTGATCCAGGTCATCCGGTGGAAGCTGAACGGCGGCACGAAGCGGCCCGCCGCCAGGGCCGCGTCGGCGACGGCCGGCGGGTAGGCCTGGTAGAGCACGATCGTGCGGGCGTCGTAGTCGGCGCGGATCTCGCGCAGTGCGGTCATCGGGCACCCCCTGGCCCGGCACGCTGCCAGGGCGGACGGGGGCGGCGCAACGGGATTACGGGATGAGCTGCGCGCCGATCATGCCGCGCCCGGCCTTGGCAGCGGCGCGCCAGACGGGGACGACGGCGTCGAAGAGGCCGGAGACGTCGTCCGTCCCTCGCAGGACCCCCAAGGCCCGCTCCTGCGCCGCCGCCCGTTCGGCGGCGTCCAAGTCGAACACTGCCTCGACGGCCGGCAGGGCGGCCGCCACCTCCTCGGGGGCGAGGACCATGTCTCCGAACCAGCCGGGCAACCCGGCCAGCCGCTCGGGGCCGAGGGCGTGGGCCAGGCCGAGCACCGGGTAGCGGTTGCGGGCGGAGACACAGACGTACGGGCCGATCTCCTTCCCGCATTCGCTCCAGGCGTCGTACAGCCCTTCGGGGTCCTGCCCGAGCGGGCCGGACGCCAGCCACTCCAGCTCCTCCGGACCCAGCCCGTCCAGCCCCCAGCGACGCAGCAGCTCGCGGTTGTCCGGGTCCGCAGCGTGCTCGGCGAGGAGCGCCCGCAGCCTCGGACCGTGCCGCTCGACGGCCTCGGCGGGCGCGGGGATCAGGAACCACATGCCGGAGAAGCTCATGGGTCGTCAGGTTAGGCGCCTCCGCCGACAGCCGGTGGCGATGCCGGGCGGGTACGTCAGGCGGCGGCCACCGCCGCCTTGGCGAGGAAGGCGCCCAGGGTCGCGGCCGGGACGCCGCAGGCGGGGAGGAAGGCCGCCGCGCCGCCGTGGTGGGTGTGGACGCGGGCGAGGAAGACCGACATGGCCTCGGCGGGGGCCTCCAGCAGCGGGGCCGGGATGGTGAGGTGGCGGCCGTCGGAGTCGGTGACGCGGGTGGGGCCCTGGGCGTTGAGGGCGGTGCGGTGGCGTTCGGCGAGGTTGGCGAAGATCTCCGGGAGGGCGTCGGCGGTGCGGGCGTAGTCGGCGACGATGCGCTCGGCGGGGACGCCGAGGAGGTCGAGCAGGAGGGCGGTCAGCAGGCCGGTGCGGTCCTTGCCGGCGGCGCAGTGGAGCAGGACGGCGCCGGGGCGGGCGGCGGCCTCGACGGCGGCGGTGACGGCCGCGGGGGCGGACTCGGCGAGCAGCACGTAGAACTCGCCGAGGTCGGCGGCGGTGGTCATGGTCGCCATGCGGGCGGTGAGGGCGTCGGTGGCGGGGTTCACCGGGGCGGCGACGACGGCTATCCCGGCCTCCTCGGCGGCGACCCAGTCGGCGGGGCGGGTCTCGCGGGGGTCGCGCAGGTCGACGATGGTGCGGATGTCGCAGGAGCGCAGCTGGGCGACGACGGCCTCGTCGGCCGCCGGGTACGGCTGGGCGGAGCGGTACAGCACGCCGGGGCGGATCCGCAGGCCCTCGGGGTCGCTGAGGAAGGCGGAGTCGCGGAAGTTGACCAGGGACATGCGAGGGGCCTTTCGGGTGAAGCCGCGCACGGAGACGAGCAGGACATCTAGACGTCTAGATGTCTAACCCGTCACCGGGGTGCCGGGCAAGCCGCGACCCGCGGGGCACCTCTCCATCCCACCCCCGTCGGCCCGCCACGGCGAGCCGGGGGGGCGGCCGGCCACTTCGTAGGATCGAGGCCGTGGCGACGAACCCCCCGAGCACTCCCCCGAACATCCCGCTGTACCGCCGGCTGGCCCGGCAGCTCCAGGAGCGGATCGACGCCGGCGGCTACCCGGCGGGCGCGCGGCTGCCGAGCGAGCCGGAGCTGAGCGCCGAGTTCGGCGTGAACCGGTTGACCGTGCGGCAGGCGGTCGCGGAGCTGGAGCGGGCGGCCGTGGTGGAGATCCGCCGGGGCGTGGGCACCTTCGTCCGCCCGCCTGCCGTCCGGGTCTCGATCGCGGTGGACCCGCGCAGCCAGCGCTTCGACCTGGGCAGCGTGCACGAGGCCCTGCCCGAGGGGGATCAGGGGGACGGCGAGTTCGTGGTCGCCGCCCCGCCGGTGACCGGCTCGGCGGAGGACGAGGAGGCGGCCCGCCAGCTCGGCCGGGCGCCGGGCGAGCTGTCCCGGGTGGACTCGGTGATCCGCCTGGGCGGGCGGGCCCGGGCGGCGTGCAGCTACTGGGTGCCCTTCGGGCCGCTGCCCGCCGAGCTGCTCCGGCCCGGTCACGCCGGGAACCTGGTGCTGGACCTGGCCCGGGCGGCCGGGGTGGAGCTGGAGTACGACTGGCGGGCCTTCGGCGCGATCGGCGCGGACCTGGCGGACGCCGAGCTGCTCGGCGTGCCGGCGGGCACCCCGCTGCTGGTGCGCGAGGGAGTCAGTTGCACCCCGGACGGCACCCCCGCCCTCTACGTCCGGCGCCGGATCGACGGCAGCAGCGCGCGCTTCGTACTGCACTTCCGTGAGCACTGAGCGCCAGGCCTGCGCCCGTAAGGATCCTGCTAAAGTTCACCGCCCGAAATTCAGGCCGCACGGGGGTGGGCAGAACAGCATGACCGAGGCGAACGAGTGCGACATACCCACCGAACTGACCGAGGCCTACCTCGCCCTGCTCGCCGACGTCTCCCGCACCGGGCGCCTGCTGCGCCGGGAGGAGCTGGAGGGCCTGCGCCGACTCGGTGAGCAGTGCGCCGAGGCCGGTCACGGGCTGCGCGAGGTGGTCGCCCAGTGCCTGGCGACCGCCCGGCGGGCCTGGCAGACGCTGCCCGGCACGACCGCCGCGAGCAGCGCCGGCGAGCTGCGCCGAATGGGCGACGCCGTGCTGGCCGTCACCGACGCCGCACTGGCCGCGCTCGGCGAGGGGCACGAGCGGGCACAGCGCCTGGCGGTCCGTCACGAGGAGGCGGCCAGGCGGGAGTTCATCGACGACCTGCTGTTCGGCCGCAGCGACCTGGGCCTGCTGGCGGAGCGCGCGGAGCGGTTCGGGCTGCGGCTGGCGGGCGCGTACACGGTGGCGGTCGCGGTCGGCGTCGAGCCGTTCGCGGACGTCCATCCGCTGGTGCACCGGGTGGAACGGGAGCTCGCCGGGCGGTTCGGCGAGCGGGACGTGCTGCTGGCCAGCAAGGACGGCCGACTGGTGTGCATCGCCCCGGACTCCGAGCGCGCCGTGCTGGAGGCCTTCGCCGACCTGACGCTGCGCCCGGGCCCCGGCTACCGCCCGGTGCTGCGGGTGGCGACCGGGCGCCGGCACTCGGGCGCGAGCGGGGTGCTGCGCAGCTACGAGGAGGCCCTGGACGCGCTGGACTACGCGCAGCGCCTCGGTCTGCCGGCCCCGCAGCTGAAGGCCGAGGAGCTGCTGGTCTTCCCGGTGCTGATGCGTGACCGGGCGGCGATGGCCGACCTGGTGCGCAGCGTGCTCGGCCCGCTGACCGAGGCGCGCGGCGGCGCCCGTCCGCTGCTGGACACCATCGCGGTGCAGGCGGAGGCGGCGTACGTGAACGCGGAGGCGGCGCGCCGGCTGGGGCTGAGCGTACGCACGCTGAGCTACCGGCTGGAGCGGATCAAGGCGCTCACGGGGTACGACCCCTCCGACGCGTTGCAGCGCTTCACCCTGGAGACGGCGGCGATGGGCGCGCGGCTGCTGAACTGGCCGGAGCAGCCGCTCTAGGACCCGGCCGCAAACCCCGGATGACCTGGCCGGAGCCGTTCCGTTGCCCGGTTGTCGCAATGTCACCGGGAGCGCGCGTACCAGGGTGTCAAAAGGCCGTAAAGATTGCCGGATCCTGGCAATGTGCGGATGCCGCTCGCGCTGCCATGATCTCCCCGGCGCCGAAGCGCGGCGCCGTGGGAAAGACGGGGGAGCGTGGCCGGGATGGGGGGATTCTTCGCGGCCGCGCTGGCCTTTCCGACGGCGCTGTTCAGCTTCGCGCTCGTGGTGGTCGTCGGGTACTGGCTGCTGATGCTGTTCGGCGGCCTGGTGCCCGGCGCTCTGCACGGGGGGCACGGCGCCGGGCACCACCTGGGTGCCGGGCACGCCGGGCATGTGGGCCAGGTGGGTCACGTCGGACACGGTGTCGGGGGGCACGGTGTCGGGGGGAGCGCGGCCCACGGGGCGCCCGGCGGGGGGATCGCCCACGGCGCGCACGGCGCCCACGGTGGTGACGGCGCCCACGGGGAGAGGGGCGCCGTCCACCACGCGGGCGTGCTGGACGCGCTGGGGTTGGGCGGGGTGCCCGCGACGGTGGCGGTGTCGCTGCTGGTCGCGCTCGCCTGGTTCGTCAGCCTGGCCGGCACCGTCCTCACCTCGGGGGCACCGGCGCGCGGCGGCGTGTTCGCGGTCGCGCTGGTCGCCTCCTGGGCGGGCACCCGGGTGCTCGTCCGGCCGTTGCGGCGGCTGTTCCCCGAGGACCGGCCGATCACCCGGGGGGACTTCGTCGGCCGGGTCTGCGTGATCCGCACCGGCCGGGTGACCGCCGACTTCGGGCAGGCCGAGGTCACCGCCGAGGACGGCTCCACCGCGACCGTCCAGGTCCGCGTGCTCGACGCCGAGCCGGGTCTGACGGCCGGCCGCACCGCCCTGATCTTCGACTACGACGCGGACGCCGAGCACTTCCTGGTGGCGCCCTTCGACCCGTCGCCGCCGGGCGTCTGACCCCTCTCCGGACGCATCGTCATCTCACCGTCTTCTTCACCCGCTTCGCACCACCGTCTCGTCAAAGGACACCGTGATGGACACCATCGCCGTGGGTTTCGGCGTACTCGTCGCCGTCGTGCTGCTCATCCTGTTCGCCCTGCTGCTGTTCGTGGGCCGTCTGTTCCAGAAGGTCGAGCAGGGCAAGGCACTGATCGTCTCCCGGACGAAGAAGGTGGACGTCACCTTCACCGGCACGATCGTCCTGCCGATCCTGCACAAGGCCGAGTTGATGGACATCACCGCGAAGACGGTGGAGATCCACCGGGCCGGCCGGGACGGGCTGATCTGCCGGGACAACATCCGGGCGGACATCCGGATCTCCTTCTTCGTCCGGGTGAACAAGACCGTCGAGGACGTCATCAAGGTGGCGCAGTCGATCGGCACCGCCCGGGCCAGCGACCCGCAGGCGATCCAGGACTTCTTCGCGGCCAAGTTCGCCGAGGCGCTCAAGACCGTCGGCAAGCAGCTGGACTTCACCGACCTGTACACCCACCGGCACGAGTTCCGGGACCAGATCATCGCGATCATCGGCACCGACCTCAACGGCTACACCCTTGAGGACGCGGCCATCGACCACCTGGAACAGACCCCGATGAGCCAGCTGGACGGCGACAACATCCTGGACGCCCAGGGCATCCGCAAGATCACCGAGCTGACCGCGATCGAGCACGTGCGCACCAACGAGTACCAGCGCACCGAGGAGAAGGAGATCACCCGGCAGAACGTGGACGCCCGGGAGACCGTCCTGGAGCTCGAACGCCGCCAGGCCGACGCCGAGATCCGCCAGCGCCGCGAGATCGAGACCCTGCGGGCCAAGGAGGACGCGGTGATCGCCCGGGTGCAGGAGGAGGAGCGGCTCAACGCCCAGACCGCCTTCCTGCGCACCGAGGAGCTGCTCGGGGTGCAGCGGGAGAACCAGGCCCGCGAGGTCGCGGTGGCGCAGAAGAACCGCGAGCGGGTGATCGCGGTGGAGAACGAGCGGATCGAGAAGGACCGCCTGCTGGAGGTGGTCGGCCGCGAGCGGGAGACCGAACTGGCCGTGATGGCCAAGGAGAAGGAGGTCGAGTCCCGCCGGCGGGAGGTCGCCGACGTGGTCCGCGAGCGGGTCGCGGTCGAGCGCACCGTCGCCGAGCAGGAGGAGGCCGTCAAGACGCTGCGCGCCACCGAGGAGGCCGAGCGGGTGCGCAAGGCGGTGGTCATCCAGGCCGAGGCCGAGGCGCAGGAGAAGCTCGTCAAGGACATCAAGGCCGCCGAGGCCGCCGAGCAGGCCGCCTCGCACAAGGCCCGCGAGGCGCTGGTGCTGGCCGAGGCCCGGCAGCAGGCCGCCGAGCTGGACGCGGCCGCCAAGGTCAAGCTGGCCGAGGGCATCCGGGCGGAGGCCGCCGCCGAGGGGCTGGCCCGGGTGCAGGTGCGCGAGCAGGAGGCCGCGGCGGTGGAGAAGGTCGGCCGCGCCGAGGCCGCGGTGCAGGCCGAGAAGGCGAAGGCGGCCGCGCTGGAGGTCGGCGCCAAGCTGAAGGCCGAGGCCGAGGGCCTGACCGAGAAGGCCGCGGCGATGGCCAAGCTGGACGAGGCCTCGCGCGAGCACGAGGAGTACCGGCTGCGGCTGGCCGCCGAGAAGGACGTCCGACTGGCCGGGCTGGACGCGCAGCGGCAGATCGCCGAGGCGCAGGCCGCGCTGGTCGCCGCCGGGCTGGAGAAGGCGAAGATCGACATCGTCGGCGGGGACTCGGTCTTCTTCGACAAGCTGGTGCAGTCGGTGACGGCCGGCAAGAGCGTGGACGCCTTCGTCGGCCACTCGGAGACCGCCCAGGCCCTGGCCGGGCCCTGGCTGGACGGGCGGGCCAGCTTCACCGAGGACCTCACCCGGGTGCTCTCCTCGGTGTCCACGGCGGACGTGCAGAACCTGACGGTCTCCGCGCTGCTGCTGCAGCTGATCGGCACCGGCGGCGAGCAGGCCGGACAGCTGCGCCGCCTGCTCGACTCGGCGAAGAAGTTGGGCATCGCGGAGACACCGATCGGGGCGCTGGCCGGCGCTTCCGTCAACGGCTCCAAGTGACGACCCGCTGAGCGACCGATCCCCTGAGGAACTGACCGTGGACGCCCTCGACGACACCCGGCTCGACGCCGGCACCTACGAGGTCCTGCGCGACCGGCTCGCCCGGTCCGCCGCCGAACTCGCCGACCGCGCACAGGCGTTGAACGCCCGCCGGGTCGCCGAGTTCGGCGGCGGGGAGCTGCGGCTCACCGGCACCGGGCGGCTGACCACCACCCGGGCCTGCCTGCCCCAGGACCTCACCGCCGCCGGCGGGCTGCTGCTGCTCGGCACCCGGCCGGTCGACGTGGTGGACGGCTCCGAGGACTTCGCGGACCTGCTCAGTCTCCACCGGCCCGACCTCTCCCCCGCCCCCGCCGACGGCAGCCTGCTGGACGACCCGCGGCTGCGCCAGGATCTCGCAGAGCTGCGCCGCTACTTCCGCGATGCCCGGCTGGAGCGGCTACGCCCGGTCGGCGGCAAGCTGCTCGCCGTCTTCCGCACCGGGCCGGCCGCCGCCGACGTCCGTGTCCTGCGCTGGCTGCTCGACGACGAGCGGGCCGCCTACCGGGACGGGCGCGGCGAGCGCGACCACACCCCCGCCGACGGCCAGCAGCTGGAGTGGACGGCGCTGACCCGCGACGACCAGCTGCCCGCCGCCCCCGGCACCCCGCCGCGCGCCGACCTCGCCGGCCGGCTCCACCTCGGCGTGGACGGCGGCCGGTTGAGCCTGCTCGCCCCCGACGGCCGGGAGCTGCACCACGAGCCGCTGACCGAGGCCCTGCAGACCCTCGCCGACGCCCAGATCGCGCACGCCCGGCTCGGCACCCTGCTGCTGGTGCGGGTGCGCCCGTACCAGGAGGAGACCGTCCGGCACCTGGTGGTGCACCTGCCCACCGGGAAGGTCACCCGGATCGACGCGCTCGGCCGGGCCTGCCTGCGGCTGCCCGCCGACCAGGGCGTGGCCTTCCCCGGCGGCTGCCACCTCGTCGACGGCACCGTGCGCACCTTCGACCAGCCGGTGGAGGGCCTCGCGTACGAGCGCACCGTCCTGTCGCCCAACGGCGAGGACGTGCTGTACGAGTTCCGCTCCGCCGCCGACGGGCGCGCGCTGCTGCAGCCGTACAACAGCGTCCGCCAGGAGGCCGCCGCCCCGCTCGCCTGCCAGGGCTACGCACTCCTCGCCGACGGCACCCTCATCGCGTTGCGCCCGGCCGAGCACGGACCCACCCGGCTGCACCCCGTCCAGCTGTGGCAGAGCCCGTTCACCAGCGAGCGCCACGCCGCCGAACAACCGCCCGGCACCGGCCCGTTGGCCCGGATCGGCAACGCCGACCTGGTCCGCGGCCTGGCCGACTGCCTGGCCCTGGCCCGGCTGGCCGCCGCCGGGGCCGACACCCCGGCCGGCCACCAGGCCGTGCTGGCCGCCTGCACCCGCACCGCCGACCGGCACCACTGGCTCGGCCAGAGCGGCCTGGGCGACCTCGCCGCGCCGCTCGCCGAGATCCGCGACACCGCCCGGCAGGTGGTCGCCGAGTACGAGGCGATCGCCCAGCTCACCGCGCACGCCGCCGCACGGACCGAGGAAGCCGCCGAGCACGTCGAGGGCCTGTTGCGCACCGCGCGCGGCGAGACCCTCGCCGACGCCGCCGAGTGGGTCGACCGGTTGGCCGGGCTGCGCCGCTCCCAGGGCCGGGTCGAGGCGCTGCGCGAGCTGCCGCGCTCGGACCTGGAACGGATCGACGCGCTCGCCGAACACCTCGCCCAGGGAATCGCCGAGGCCGCCGGCCGGGCCGTCGTCCAGCTCGCCGAGCCCGCCGCCTTCGAACCGCACCGGCGGCGGGCCGTCGAGCTGGCCGAGCGCTGCGCCGCCATCGCCACCGCCGCCGAGGCGGAGCCCCTCGGTCTCGAGTTGGGCACCCAGGGCGAGGCCCTGCAGACCGTCTCGGAACTGATCGGCACCCTCGACCTGGCCGACGCCACCACCCGCACCGCGATCCTGGACCGGCTCGCCGACGTGCTCGGGCTGCTCAACCGGGCCCGCAGCACGCTCACCGTCCGCCGCCGGGAGCTGCGCACCCGCGAGGCCGCCGCCGAGTTCGCCGCCGAGACCGCACTGCTCGCCCAGGCCGCCACCGCCGCGCTCGCCGCCGCCGACACCCCGGAGGCCTGCGACGACCAGCTCGGCCGACTCCTGCTGCGGATCGAGCAGTTGGAGACCCGCTTCGCCGACGCCGACCCGGCGCTCGGCGAACAGCTCGCCGACCGGCGCACCGAGCTCCACGACGCCCTCACCACCCGCCGCCAGCACCTGCTGGAGGAGCGGGCCCGTCGCGCCGACCGGCTGTCCGCCTCCGCCGACCGCATCCTCGACACCCTGCACCGGCGGCTGACCGCCCTCGGCACCGCCTCCGAGATCGACGCCGCCCTGGCAGCCGACCCCAGCGCCGTCAAACTCCGCGACCTCGCCCGGCAGTTGACCGGACTCGGCGACCGGGTCCGCGCCGAGGAGCTGACCGGACGGCTGCGCGCCGCCCGCGGCCGCGCCCACCGGGCGCTGCGCGACCGGGCCGAACTCGCCGGGGACGGCCCCGGCACCCTGCGGCTGGGCCGCCACCTGTTCGCGGTCACCACCCAGCGGCCCGAACTCACCCTGCTGCCCTGGCGCGGCCGCCCCGCCTTCACCCTCACCGGCACCGACTACCGCTCCCCCGTCACCGACCCGGCCTTCGCCGCCACCGAGCGCTACTGGGCCCGCCCGCTGCCCTCCGAGACCCCGGCGCTCTACCGCGCCGAGTACCTGGCCGCCAGCCTGCTGCTGGCCGCCCGACCGGGGACGCTGTCGGGCACCCTCACACCCGACGCGGACCTGCTGGAGCACGTCCGACGGGCCGCCGAGCAGCGCCCGGACGAGGGCTACCAGCGCGGGGTGCACGACCACGACGCGGCGCTGGTGCTCCGCGCGCTGCTCGAACTCGGCGCCGAGGCCGGCCTGTTGCGACACCCGGCGGGCGCCCGGGCGGCGGCCCAGCTGTACTGGGCGCACGGCACGGACGAGCGGCAGCGGCTGGTCTGGCACACCCGGGCCCGCTCGCTCGGCCTCGCCCGGCAGGCCTACGGGCCGGTGCCCGCCCTGGACGCGCTGGCCGCCGAACTGTCGGCCGCCGTCGCGGAGTTCACGCCGGGCACGCTCGGCTCCGGGGACTACCTGGTGGCCGAACTCGCCGCCGCCACACCGACCTTCGTGTACTCGGCCGGAGCCGCGGCACTGCTGGAGAAGTTCCACGCCGCACCCGAGTCCGCCGGACTGACGGAGGCGCTGGCCGCACTGCCGGAGGAGCCCTCGCTGCTCCCCGTACGGCGCCAACTGGCCTCCGCCTGGCTGGAGTCGGCCGCCGCCGACGCCGACCCGGGCGACCTCGCCGAGGCCGCCGCCGTGCTGCTCTGCCCCTCGTTGCCGCGCCGCCCCGCCGAGGGCGCCGTCGCCACCCGACTGACCGGGCTGCTCGGCGACCACCCGCGCGTCTCCGGCGGGCGGCTGGACCTGCGCCTGGACGAACTGCTCACCCGGGTCCGCGAGTTCGAGGACGTCGAGATCCCCGGCTACCGCGCCTACCAGCGGCTGCGCGGCGAACTGCTGGCCGCCGAGCACGCCCGGCTGCGGCTCGACCGGTACCGGCCCGCGCCGCTCAACGGCTTCGTCCGCAACCGGCTGATCGACCAGGTGTACCTGCCGCTGGTCGGCGACAACCTCGCCAAGCAGCTCGGCACCGCGGACTCCGGCGGGCCGGTGGACCGCAGCGGCCTGCTGCTGCTGGTCTCCCCGCCCGGCTACGGCAAGACCACCCTGGTCGAGTACCTCGCCGAGCGGCTCGGCCTGCTACTGGTCCCGGTCAGCGGCCCGGCGCTCGGGCACCGCGTCACCTCGCTGGACCCGGCCGAGGCCCCGGACGCCACCGCCCGGCGCGAGCTGGAGAAGCTCAACTTCGCCCTGCACGCGGGCGACAACGTGCTGCTCTACCTGGACGACGTCCAGCACACCTCGCCCGAGTTCCTGCAGCGCTTCATCCCGCTGTGCGACGCCCAGCGCCGACTCGACGGCGTCTGGGACGGCGAGGCCCGCGAGTGGGACCTGCGCGGCAAGCGCTTCGCCGTGGTGATGGCCGCCAACCCGTACACCGAGTCCGGCCGGCTCTTCCGGCTGCCCGACATGCTCGCCAACCGCGCCGACGTGTGGAACCTCGGCGACGCCGTCGCCGGGCGCGAGGACCTCTTCGCGCTCAGCTTCGTCGAGAACGCCCTGCCCGCCAGCCCGCACCTGGCCCCGCTCGCCCATGCCGAGCGGGAGGACCTGGACACCCTGCTCGCGCGGGCCTCGGGCACCCCGGGCGGGCGGCTCGCGGGCGCCTGGCCGGCCGCCGAGGTCGAACGGATGACCGCCGTCCTGGCCGGCCTGCTCCACCTGCGCACCACCGTCCTGGCCGTCAACCGCGCCTACCTGGCCTCCGCCGCCCAGGACGACCGCGCCCGTACCGAGCCGCCCTTCCTGCTCCAGGGCTCCTACCGCAACATGGCCAAGCTCGCCCAGCGCCTCGACCCGGCGCTCACCCGCCCCGAGCTCGACGCCCTGCTCACCGACCACTACCGCGCCGAGGCCCAGCCGCTGGGCGCCGACGCCGAGGCGCAGTTGCTGAAGCTGGCCGAGCTGCGGGGCACCCTGACGCCGGAACAGGCCGAGCGCTGGGCGGAGCTGAAGCGCGCCTGGCGGGCCACGGACCGAGTCGAACGGCCTTGACCTCAACCGCACTTCAGGTCCTATGGTCGGCCGCATGACCTTCACCGAACGGGAGCGCGAGTACCTCGTCGCCCAGCCGCTGGCCCGCCTGGCCACCATCGGCCCCGAGGGCGGCCCCCACGTCCGCCCGGTGGGCTTCCGGCTCAACGCCGACGGCACCATCGACATCGGCGGCCCGAACAACGCCCGCAGCCGCAAGTACCTCAACGCCCAGGCCCGCCCCGACGTCTCCGTGCTGGTGGACGACCTGGCCCCCGCCGACGACCCGGTGGCCGCCGGCTGGGGCCGCGGCATCGAGATCAGGGGCCGCGCGGAGCTCCTGACCGTCGACGTGCCGCCGGTGCAACCGGACGCGTTCAGCAAGGACGTCATCCGGGTGCACCCCCGCCGGGTCATCACCTGGAACCTGGCGGCACGGGGGACCACCGCCCGCGACGTCGGGTGACTCCCCCGCCCACCGGGCTCCGGGGGTGTACCTGGCTACACCCCCGAGACTGCACCCCCGGCCATTGAGCCACCCCCGTCCCGCGCGATGGGATGTGATCATGAACGCCACGGACTTTGCCGTTGAACTCCGCTCGGTTCGCCGGACCTACCGGCGCGGGCCCGAGCCCGTCATCGGCCTGGACGAGGTGAGTGTCGGGTTCCCCTTCGGCACCTTCACCGCCGTCATGGGCCCCTCCGGCTCCGGCAAGTCCACCCTGCTGCGCTCGGCCGCCGGCCTGGAGGCGATCGACCACGGCGAGGTGCGGGTCGACGGCACCGTCCTGGGCGGCCTGCGCGACAAGGAGCTGACCGTCCTGCGCCGGGAGCGGATCGGCTTCGTCTTCCAGTCGTTCAACCTGCTGCCCGCCCTGACCGCGGCCCAGAACGTGGCACTCCCGGCCAAGCTGTCGGGCCGTCGCCCCTCCCCCTCCGAGGTGACCGCCGCCCTGGCCGCCGTCGGCCTCGCCGATCGCGCCGGACACCGGCCGGGCGAACTCTCCGGCGGCCAGCAGCAGCGCGTCGCCATCGCCCGGGCGCTGATCACCCGCCCGGCGGTGCTGCTGGCCGACGAGCCGACCGGCGCGCTGGACACCCGCAGCGGCCGCGAGGTGCTCGCCCTGCTGCGCACCATGGCCGACGACCCCGGCCGAGCGGTGGTCATGGTCACCCACGACCCGGTCGCCGCCTCCTACGCCGACCGGGTGCTCTTCCTGCGCGACGGCCGGCTGGACGGCTCGCTGGAACGGCCCACCGCCGAGCAGGTCGCCGCCCGGATGACCGCCCTGGAGACCCGGTCCCCGGAAGACCAGTCGCCGGAGGCCGTGACGTGCTGACCCTCGCCCTCGCCTCCGTCCGGCTCCGCTGGGCCTCCTTCGTCGGCAGCTTCGTCGCGCTGGCCTGCGGCGTCGCCCTGATGGCCACCTCCATCCTGGTCATCGCCGCCACCGCCGACGTCCCCGACCAGGGTCGCCAGCGCTTCTCCGAAGCGCCGGTCCTGGTGACCGCCGACCTGAACGTGGAGTTCACGCCCGCGGCCGGCGCAGACGCCCAGCCGACCCCGGTCCCCGCCCAGCCGGGCCTGCCCGCCGGGCTGCTCGCCGCCGTCGCCGCGACCGGCCGGACGGTCGAGGACCGCACCTTCTACGCCCAGCTCCCCGACGGCCCGCGCGACCAGGTCGGCCGCGCCTGGTCCGGCGCGGCCCTGGGCGGCTACCGCCTCACCGCCGGTACGGCCCCCGCCGCCGACGACCAGATCGTCATCGGCGGCGGCCGCCCGGAGCAGGTCGGCCGGCGCGTCCCGTACGTCACCGCCGACGGCCCGCACACCGCGACGGTCTCCGGCGTCACCGAGGCGGAGCCCTTCGAGCACGCCGTCTTCTTCACCGACGCCCAGGCCGCCCGGTACTGCCCCGCCGTCGGCGTGCTGGCCGCGTTCGGCCCGGCCGACGCGGTGCGCCGGGCGGTGGACGCCGTCGGCGGCGCGAACGTGGCCCGGGTGCTCACCGGCACCGAGCGCGGCCAGGCGGACCCGCACCACATCGAGGTCAGCAGCCGGCTGGACGGCGTGCAGACCCCGCTGGGCCTGTCCGCCGCGGTCTCCGCCGGGACGGCCGTGTTCGTGGTGGCCGGCACCTTCGCCTTGTCGATCGCCCAGCGCCGCCGCGAACTCGCGCTGCTGCGGCTGATCGGCGCGACCCGTCGGCAGCTGCGCGCCCTGGTCAACCGGGAGGCGCTGGTGGTCGGCGTCCTGGCCTCGGCCGCCGGGTGCGCCGTGGGCGCGGCCGGGGCGGCGCCGGCCGGGCGGTGGCTGGTCGACCGCGACCTGGTGCCGGCCGACTTCACCGTCCCGGTCACCTGGTGGGGGCTGCTGACCGCGGCCCTGATCGGCCTGGCGACCGCGATCGGCGGCGTGCTGCTCTCCTCGCTGAAGGCCGGACTAGTCAGCCCCGGCGAGGCGCTGGCGGAGGCGGACGTCGAACGGCGCTCGCGCGGCGCGCTGGCGTTCCGCTGGGTGAGCGGCCTGCTGGTGCTCGGCGGCGGGATCGCGGCCCTCGCGGTGACGGCCCACAGCTGGCCCGACGCCGCGGCCAACGCCGCCGACTCGCTCGCCCTGCTGCTGAGCATCGTCGCGGGCTGCGTGCTGCTGGCGGCCGTACTGGCCGGCCCGGCGATCCGGCTGCTGACCGCGCTGCCCGGGCTTTGGGCGTGTCTGACAATTCGCGTCGGATCAGCGCGCGGCGTTGGGGTGCGTGCATCGCAAGGCGGAGGAGGGAGTCCATGCGGAGCATCGGCGACCGACGACAACGCGGCGAGGTGCGTGCCCCGGCGTCGCGCGCCCGGCGGGAATTGTCAGACACGCCCTTGGGCCCGGCTGCGCGGGCGCTCCGCCGAGGACGGCGGCGGCATCGTCTGGTCCACCGCCCGGCAGAGCTCGCTGACCGCCTTCCGGCGCACCGCCGCGACCACCACCCCGGTCGTGCTGGTCATCGCCTTCGCCGGGTGCCTGCTCGGCAGCATCGACACCATCAACCGCTCGCAGGTCACCGAGGTCCGCAACCAGCTGTCCGCCGCCGACCTGGTCGTCACCCCGGCCGGCACGCCCGGGCTGAGCCGCGCCGTGGTGGACCGCGTCCGGTCGGTGCCCGGGGTGCGGGCGCTGGTGATCACCCCGACCTCCCTCATGGCCGTCGACCCGACCGGCCAGGCCCTGGTGCCCTTCAGCGCCGCCGAGGCGGACCCCGCCGCGCTGGCCGAGGTCGACCGCCTCCCGGTCGTCGCGGGCTCGCTCGCCGACCTCGGCCCCGGCTCGGTGGCGCTCAGCCGCACCTGGCCGGGCTCGCCCCGGGTCGGTCAGCAGGTGTCGGTCCGGCTGGCCGACGGCACCCCGCGGCAGCTGCGGGTCGCCGCCCTGCTCGGCACCGGCGCCGAGACCGTCCAGGCCTGGGTGACCGGACCCGACGCCGTCACCACCGGGGTGGGCGGCCCGGCCCTGGCGACCCGGATCGACCTGCGGCTGCTGCCCGGCACCGACCGCCGGCAGGCCGACGCCGCGCTGCGCACGGCCGTGGACGGGCTGGGCGCCCGACTCGCCACCCCCGAGGAGATCTGGTCGGCCGCCACCGACAGCACCGAACAGGCCTCCTGGAACGCCCTGTTGATGATCCTCGGGCTGGCGATCGGCTACGCGGCCATCGCGCTGGCCAACTCGCTGGTGATGACGGTCACCGACCGTCGGCAGGAGCTGTCCCTGCTGCGCCTGGCCGGCGCCACCAGGGGCCAGGTGCTGCGCACCGTCGCGGTGGAGACGCTGATGTGCGTGGCGGCCGGCACCGTGCTGGGCGTGCTCGGCACGGCCGTCAGCGTCGGCGGCTCCTGGGCCGCGCTGACCCACCTGGTCGGCCCGACGCCCGCGGTGGTGCCGTGGACGATGCTGGGCGTGCTCGCCGCCTGCTGTGCGGCCGTCGCCCTCCCGGCGGCGGTGCTCCCGGCGGCGCTCGCCCTGCGCGGGCGGGACGGGCAGTCCATCCTGCGCGGCGCGGCGGGGGCGGCCTGACGCGAACCTCCTGGCCGGCAACCACCCTGGTCAGCTGATCACTCAAGTCCTACGACCGTACGGCTGCTCCCGGCGGCGCACTCCCCCGTGGCGCCGCCGGGAGCGGCCGCGGACCCGGCGCTAGCGTGTCCGCATGGGCGCTCAGGAACTCGATCTCGCCGGGCTGCGCCGGGTGTACGGGCGGGCCGGGAGCCGGTGGTTCTACACCCGGGTGGCCCGCAACGCCCGGCACTGGGGGTGGACGGAGCCGGGCCAGTCGAAGTGGCGGCTGTGGCGGGCGCAGCGGCAGCTGGAGGACGTGCTCGGACGCAAGCTGGCGCTGCCGCCCGGCGCCCGGGTGCTGGACGCCGGCTGCGGGGCGGGCGTGGTGGCGCGGGCGATGGCGGCCCGGTTCGGGCTGCGGGTCGCCGGGGTCGACGTGCTGGACTTCCACCTCGCCGAGGCCCGCCGGCTCAGCGCCCGCGCAGCGCTGGCCGACCGGACCGCGTTCTCCTGGGGCGACTTCCATCACCTGCCGTTCGCCGACGGCGAGTTCGACGGCGCCTACTCGATGGAGACGCTGGTCCACTCCTACGATCCGCCGCGCGCGCTGGCCGAGCTCCACCGGGTGCTGCGTCCCGGCGGTCGGCTGGTCCTGCTCGGCCCGATGAGCACCGCCCCGCTGGACGAACTCCCGCCGCGGGCCCGGGCGTTGCTCGAACCGTACCTGGACGCGATGGTGATGACGGGCGCCCGGCTCTACCATGCCCGCAACCTGCCACGACTGCTCGCCGAAGCCGGCTTCGAGGTCGAGGAGGCGCTGGACGCGACGGCGTACTACACGCCCACCACCGAGGCCGTGCACACGTACTTCCGGCTGCCCTGGGAGCTGCTGCGCCGCGTCGGCGACCCGGCGAAGTGGCTCAATCTCCGCTCCACGGTGGAGATGTACGGCGTGCGCGAGTACGTCGCCTGGTACGTTCACACCGCCGTCAAGCCACCGGGGTGACCTCCGCCGTGGAGGAGCGCTCCGCCCCGCTGCTCCGGCGTCGGGCGCGGCAGTTCTAGCCCGAGGACTCCCAGGTCGTCGAGGGTTCCCAGGCCGTTGACGGCTCCCATGTCGTTGACGGCTCCCAGGTCGTCGGCGCCACCGTGGCGGCCAGCGACTCGGCCAGCGACTCCCAGACCGGGTCCGGCAGCCCGGGCACCGTCCGCCCCTCCGACCGCCACAACCGGGCCAGCTCGGCATAGATGGGCTCCTCCGGGTCGGGTTCCGGAGGGTGCCCTGCCCTACGCAGGATCGTTTCTTCGGCCGGCCAACGCCATGCAGCCGACGCCACCGCAAAACTACTCACATCAACCCAACGCGCCCCACGCTCACCGGGTCACGGTCACGTCAGCGGGACGGCCCGCGCGCACCCCACGCGGGCGCCCCCGACTCACCGGCGCGCGCCCCCGCCGCCGGCCCCCACCACCGGCAAGGTGCCCCCACCACCGGCCTACCGCCGCCGCCCCGCCGCCAACAGCTCCGCCACCGTGGCCAGCTTCACCCGCGGCCGCCCCTGCGCCTCGCCCCGCTCGCGCTCCGCCCGCTCCACCGCGCGCAGCTCCCGCAGCCCGACCGCGTCCGGCCGGCGCCGCCGCACCAGCCGTTCGAACTCCTGGCGCCCGGCCGCCGGTGCGGGCAGCGCCCGGGCCACCGCGTCGTCCAGCAGCGCGTCCACCGTCTCCCGCGCGCAGGCCCGGTTGGCGCCGATCCCGCCGGACGGCCCACGCTTGGCCCAGCCCACCACGTACGCCCCGGGCAACGCCCGCCCGGTGGCCGGGTCGACGACCCGCCCGCCGCGCTGGGCGACCGTCCCGGTCCGTTCGTCGAAGGGCAGCCCCGGCACCGGCACGCCCCGGTGTCCGATGGAGCGCACCACCAGAGCGGCCCGCAGGGTGTCGCGCTCCCCGGTGGCCTCGGCCTGCCCCGCCGCCGTCATCCTCGTCCGCTCGACGGTCACCGACTCGACCCGCCCGTCCCCGCCCAGCCCGACCGGCGCGGACAGGAAGCGCAGCACGATCCGCCGCCCCGGCCCCGGCTCCGCGCCCCCGTCGTACGGCACCAGCGGCAGGCCGACGAGCTGCCCGGCGCGCGAGTCCGGCTCCGCCGTCTCGATCGCCGCCCGCACCTCCGGGTGGTCCTCGACCACCAGCTCGACGCCCGGCAGCCGGCGCAGCGCCAGGAACTCCGACCGCGTCCAGGCCGCCTGTTCGGGCCCGCGCCGGGCCATCAGCACGACCTCCCGCACCCGGCTGCGGCGCAGCGCGGCCAGCGCGTGGTCGGCGATGTCGGTGGCGGCGAGCCGGTCGGGGTCGGTGAGCAGGATCCGGGCGATGTCCACCGCGACGTTGCCGTTGCCGACCACGACCACGCGCTCGGCGGACAGTTCCACCGCGTCGCCCGGCACCGTCGGGTCGGCGTTGTACCAGCCGACGAAGGCGGTCGCGGGCAGGCTGCCCGGCAGGTCCTCGCCGGGGATGCCGAGCCGGCGGTCGGAGGCCGCGCCGACCGCGTACACCACCGCGTGGTGGTGTGCGGTCAGTTCCTCGTGGGTGACGTCGGTGCCGACCTCCAGGTTGAGGTGCATCCGCAGCCTCGGGTCGTGGAAGACGCTCGCGAAGCTCTCCGCGATCCGCTTGGTGGACTGGTGGTCGGGGGCGACGCCGTGTCGCAGCAGGCCGCCGGTGACCGGCAGCCGGTCGATCATGGTGAGCTCGGCGCTGGTGCAGCGCAGCAGCTCCTGCGCGGTGTACCCGGCGGAGGGCCCGGTGCCGACCACGGCGATCCGCAGCGTGCCGACCTCGCCGGGCAGGCTGCGCGGGAAGCTGGGCGCGCCCCAGGCGTGGTCGTTGGGGTGGTCGCGGAACCAGTCCCGGTTGAGGTCGCCGAACACGGTGTCCGGCCCGCGCAGCCGGTCGACCGGGAACACCGCATCGACGGGGCAGGCGTCCGCGCAGGCGCCGCAGTCGATGCACGCCTGCGGGTCGATGTGGAGCATGTCGGTGGTGCCGAACTCCGGCTCGTCCGGGGTCGGGTGGATGCAGTTGACCGGGCAGACGGACACGCACGAGGCGTCGTTGCAGCAGGTCTGGGTGATCGCGTAGGCCATGGCCGGAGTGGGGTCCTCGCTGTGTCTGATGTGCCGGTGCCTGATGATGTGTGGCCGACTGGCCGTCAGAGCATGTGCACGCGGCGGTAGACGGCCGCCGATCGGCTGGTGAGCAGCCCGGCCTCGGCGAGGAAGGCCATCAGGTGCCGGGAGCTGTTGCGCATCATCGCCTTGCGGTGCTCGTTGCCCTTCACCTCGTCGAGCGCCCGCGCGACGTCCAGCCCGGCGGCCTTGTACACGCCCGGGTGGACCATGCTGGTGACGATGACGTACGCGCCGACGGCGATGCCGGTGGCCGAGGCGCGGCGGCGGGCCGGGCTCGCGTGGCGCATCCGCTCGCGGATCTCCTGCCGGGCGAACTTCATGTGCCGCGACTCCTCGACCACGTGGATCCGGGAGGTGCCGCGGACGATCTCCAGGACGTTCTCGCCGCGCATCCAGTCGCGCTGCATGACGTCCAGCACCTCTTCGGCCACCAGGATGCCGCCGTAGGCGAGTTCGCCCTTGGCGAGCGCCTTGAACGCGCGTCCGGCCTGGGCGATCACCTTGTTCGGCCGGTAGGCGGGGACGCCCATCTTCTCGCAGGCGCGGGCGAACATGATCGAGTGGCGGCACTCGTCGGCGATCTCGGTGAGCGCGAACTGGAACTCGGCGCTGGCGGGGTTCTTGAGGTACTGGTCGCGCAGCACCATCTGCTGGAGGATCATCTCGAACCAGATGCCGGTGTTCATGATCGAGCAGACCTCGTGCCGGGTGAGCGTGACCCGCTGCCGCTCGGTCATCTCGTCCCACAGCCTGGTGCCGTAGAGCGTGCTCCACTCGGGGTTGAGGCCGTAGTGCTCCTCCGGGAGGGGCGCGTCCCAGTCGATCTCGGTCGAGGGGTCGAAGGAGAGGGTGGCGGCCGACTCCAGCAGCCGCTTCGAGACGTCGTCGTCGGCCGCGGTGTGGCCGTGCTCCGTCTGCCAGGTGAGAGCCATGGCTGCCTCCAGGTGCCTGCCGCTGCGGGTTCCCGCTCACCCGCTTATTAGACGGACAGTACAATAAGAGCCAGCTGCCGAGAACCCCCCGCGTGAGCCCGAACTGATGACCCGCTGACCCGCGAGGGCGACCGGCTCATCACCCGGCTCGACACCGTGAGCCGAGGCCCGGGGGTGTGCTGCTCTCCCCCTCGGGGGGCAACAGCCTGCCGCCTGCCGCCTGCCGCCTGCCGCCTTCAGCGTCCGCGCCGGTCCTCGGCGTCGAAGGCGGCGAGGGCGCCCGCCCCGGGCTCCAGGGCGCGGCGCAGCGCCGTGCGGACGGGCGCCTCCAAGCCCCCCAGGGCTTCGGAGAGTTCGTCCGCGATGTCGCCCGCGATCTCGGCCGCCACCGCGTCGGCGGGCGTGCGCGGGCCGAGTTTGCTGACGGCGGCGGCCGCGCGGGTGGGGGTGAGCAGGGCTGACGCCTGGGCCAGGAGCCAGCCGGGGACGCCGGCCGCACCCTCGGGCGGGGGGAGGTAGGGGCGGGCGCCGTCGTAGCGGTCGTCCTCGGCGAAGGCCTTCTGCTTGACCTTGAGCACCGGGCGGGCGGGGCCCGCCCCGGGCCACTCGCCGGCGGGTTTGAGGACGTAGCCCTCGGCGAGGTTGTCGGCGAGTTCGGGCAGGCCGAGCAGCGCCGGGACGCGGCTGGGGAAGGTGACCGGCAGCTCCTGAAGGGCGTTCAGCGGGCCGTGGCCGAGCAGGGGGACGCAGGTGAGGCCGGCGTCGGCGGAAACGGTACGGAGCTCGCGGTCGGAGAGCCACCGCAGGTCCTCGGCGGTCTCCACCGTGGCGTCGAAGGGCAGCCAGCGCAGGCCGGGCGCGTACCAGACGCCGGTCTGGACGGGCTCGACGCCGGCGACGGCGGGCACCTCGGGGTGCGGGTAGCGGCCGCCGGCGAGTTCGCCGTAGAGGGTCACGGTCGCGGCGGCCCCCCGGGTGGCGCGGATCGCCGCCGCGAAGCGCCCGGCGGCCACCGAGAGTCGCGGCCAGATCCGGCTCACGCCGAAGAAGGCGTCGAGCTCCTCGTCGCCCAGCAGGTCGCGCCGTTTGGCCGCCCGCACCGAGCCGCCTTCGCACACCACGGCGAAGTGCGCGCCGTGCACCTTCTCCGCCGCGATCCACTCCCGGCCGCCGGGCGCGCCGGAGCCGCCCCGCGCGGGGATCTTCGGGTAGGGCCGCAACTCGGGCCGTTCGAACGACGTCTCGGACACGAACAGATCCTCGCCGGGGAACCCGCCCACTGGCAACGGGGATTCACCGCCGGGCGGCCGTACGGGCGTTCGCCCGCCCACCGGCCTCAGCCGTGCGCCGCCCACAGCCGGGCCAGGTGCGCGTGCAGGAGCCGCTCCGCCTCCTCCGCCGTGCGGTGGCCGATCAGCACGTGCGCGGTGAGCCCGTCGGCGAGGGCCAGGAGGGTACGGGCCTCGCCCTGCGCGTCCAGGCTGCCGGAAGCCTCGGCGACCAGTCGGGTCAGCAGGCCCTCCAGGTCGGTGTAGCTGGTCCGCAGACTCGCCGCCAGGTCGGGGTTGACGGCGGCGGCGGCGAGGAAGGCGAGCCAGATCCGGGCCTCGGCGCGGTGTTCCTCCCGCAGCAGCGCGACCTCGCCGACCACGTGCCCCACGGCGCTGGCCGCCGACTGGGCCGGGGCGGAGCGCAGCCGGGCGTGGGCCCGCCCGGTGACCTGCTCGCCGATGTGGGCGAGGGCGAAGCGGAGCATCTCGTCCTTGGTGCGGAAGCAGCGCTGGACGGCGCCCATCGAGACCTCGGCCCGGGTGGCGACGTCCCGCAGGGTGACGCCCTCCAGTCCCTGGGCGTCGATCAGCGCGCACACCGCCTCGGCGATCCGGCGGCGCCGCTCCTCGTGGTCGACCTGTCTCGGCATTCGGGGACCCCCTTTGATCCGATGCAAGCGTATCGGCCCCCGACGTCGAACGGGCCCCCCGGCACTCCTTGGTACCGGGGGTCTCCGCGGCACCCCGCTCCGTGCTCGGGCCTCAGCCCTCGTAGGGACGGGCGGTCTCCACGACCCCGGCCCCCGCGGCCCGACCCCCGCAATCCGCCCCCGGGCGCGTTCTCTCAGGTCAAGGCCCGATACTGCTCCCATGGCACGGGCACAGCTGATCGATGACGACTCCGAACGCGGTTTCGGCTACCGTTGCGGACCGCTGTGACGATCGACCCCGCTCTCCCGCCCGAGCGCCCCAAGCCGCACCCGGACCCGCACCCGCACCGCCTGGTCCGGCTTCGCCGTGCCGTCGCCGGGCTGCGCCCGCGGCTGGTGGTCGCCTTCGTCGCCGTCGCCGCCCTGGCCGCGCTGGCCACCGCCGTGCTCACCTACCGGGCCGCGACCACCTCCACGCTCGACCTGACCAAGGACACCACCCTCGACGAGTTGCGCCGCCGCATCGACATCCTGGCGCCGGCCCTGCCCTTCCCGCCCAACCAGAGCGAACTGGACCGCCTGGCGGGCCAGTTGTCCGGCACCGGCGGCTTCCGGGACTGGCGGGTACTGGCCTCCTACGGCACCGAGCACTCCCAGTGGACCCAGCCGGTGGCCGTCCCGCCCACCCTGGAGGCCACCGTCGGCCGCGGCCACGCCGCGTTCCAGCGCTTCACCGCACCCGACGACCACCCCTGGCTCGCCGTCGGCGTCCCCGTCACCTACGGCACCGCCGGCCCCTCCGGCCCGGCCGGCGCCCCCTCCGGGCTGACCGTCTACGCCGTGCTGCCGCTCGACCGCGAGCAGAGCGCCGCCAACGCACTGCTCGCCGGCGCCGCCGGAGCCGGGGTGCTCGTCGCCGTGCTGGCCGCCGGACTGGCGCTGCTGGCCGCCCGCCAGGTGCTGCGCCCGGTCCGGGCCCTGGGCGACGCCGCCCACGCCCTGGCCCAGGGCAAGCTGGACACCCGGCTGACCGTCACCGGCCACGACGAACTCGCCCAGCTCTCCAAGACCTTCAACCACACCGCCCGCACCCTCCAGGGCACCATCGAGGAGTTGCGCGCCATCGAGTCCCAGGGCCGCCGGTTCGCCGCCGACGTCTCGCACGAGCTGCGCACCCCGCTGGCCGCGATGCTCGCCGTCACCGACATCCTCGACGAGGACGCCGAACACCTCCCCGCCGACACCGCCACCGCCCTGCGCATGATCAGCAACGAGACCACGCGCCTCACCCGCCTGGTCAACGACCTGATCGAGATCTCCCGCCTGGACGCCGGGGCGGCACCGCTGCGCGCCGAGTCCATCGACGCCGCCATCGCCGTCCGCGAGACCCTCGACCTGCGCGGCTGGAACGACCAGGTCGAACTGGACCTGCCCGCCGCCCTGCCCGTCCGGCTCGACCCGCGCCGCTTCGACGTCATCGTCGCCAACCTGGTCGGCAACGCCCTGCGGCACGGCCGCCCGCCCGTCCGGGTCGTCCTGCGCGGCCCGGACGACGAGCTGGTGCTCACCGTCACGGACAGCGGGCCGGGCATCCCGCCCGCCGAACTCCCGCACCTCTTCGACCGCTTCTACAAGGCCGACAAGTCCCGGGCCCGCTCCGAAGGCAGCGGCCTGGGCCTGGCCATCGCCCAGGAGAACGCCCGGCTGCACGGCGGCCTCATCGAGGCCGCCAACTCGCCCGACAGCGGTGCGGTGTTCACCCTCGTCCTGCCCCGCGGCCTCGACACCGAGGAGGACCGGTGACCGTCCCAAAGCGTCCGCGTCCGCGTCTGCGTCTGCGTCTGCTCGGAGCCGCCGCCGCCCTGCTGCTGGCCTGCGGCTGCTCGATCTCCACCACCGGCCCGGTGCGCAGCGGGCAGCCGGCCACCGGCATCGAACCGGGCGTCCGGCTGTACTTCCTGGACCAGCACGGCATCAGCCTGGTCATCCGCCCCTCCACCCAGCGCGAGGACCTCCAGCAGACCCTGAACACCCTGGTCGCCGGGCCCAACCAGTCCGAGAAGCGCTCCGGCCTGTACAGCACCCTCCCCGCGAACGGTCGCATCGAGGCCACCGACACCCCCGGCACGGTCACCCTGCGCCTGTCCTGGTCCGCCTCCTCGCTGTCCGCCCCCGCCATCCAGCAGCTCGTCTGCACCGCCGAGGACGCCCCGACCATGGGCGCGGTACCGAAGATCGCGATCGTCAGCAGCGACGCCCCCTCCGCCATCCAGCAGGAGTGCGACCTGCACCGGACCGGCTGAGCGCCGGGACGCCGAGAGACGGCGAGACCAAAAAGGCGGCGAGAACAAAAGAAGCGGCCGGTTGACTCGAAAGTCAACCGGCCGCTCTCTGTGCGCGAGGGGGGAGTTGAACCCCCACGCCCTTTCGGGCACTGGAACCTGAATCCAGCGCGTCTGCCTATTCCGCCACCCGCGCATCTGGGTGATGGGTTAAGCATAGACCATCTGGAGGGGTGCCTCTGACCACCCCGAAACGACCGGCAGGCGACGCCGGCTCACCGACGACGCTGCCACCCGCGACCGGCCCCCGGCGAGCGCTGCTGGCCGATTGGAGTGAGAGGCCGCGCGCCGGGCCGGGCGCCTGGTCGTTTCGGGCGTAGTTCGCCGCGCCGCCCGTCGAACGGTCTGTGCACGCTGGACCAGGGCCCGGAGGCCGAACAGCGCGTCGACCGCACCGGTCCGCCGCCGCCACCGGCCCCATCACCGCACCGACGGGAGCACAGCATGATCGGGACCCCCGAGCCCTTCGACGACGCCGCGGGGCCGCCGCCGCCCCTGCCGGGTTGTGCCGAGGACGCGGCCGGCGCACTGAAGCAGATGTTCGTGGACCTGACCCAGGGCGCCCGGATGGCCCGCGGCCAGGACCCGGTCAAGCGGCCGGTGTTCCTCAAGCCGCACGGCGTCGCCCGCGGCACGCTCACCGTCGCCGAGGACCTGCCGGCCGAGCTGCGGGTCGGGTTCCTGGAGGCCGCCCGCACCCGGCCCGGCGGCCTGGAGGCCTGGGTGCGGTTCTCCAGTGACACCGTGCCCGGCCAGCCCGACCTCAAGACCACCCTCGGCGTCGGCCTCAAGCTGTTCGGCGTGCCCGGCCCCAAGCTGCTGGAGGGCTACACCGAGGCCGGCACCCAGGACCTGCTGCTGCAGAACCACGACGTGTTCTTCGTGGACACCGCCCAGGACATGTGCGAGTTCACCAAGGCCGGTGTCGTCGACGGCAATTACGACACGTACCTGGCCGCCCACCCGATCACCGAACAAATCCTCGACGACATGGCCAAGTTCGAGGCCAGCGTGCTGACCGCCACCTACTGGGGCGTGCTCCCCTACGCCTTCGGGCCGGACCGCTTCGTCAAGTACAAGCTGGTGCCCGCCAGTTGCGAGCCCGCCGACCCGAACGCGACGCCGCCCGACGAGGATCCGACCTACCTCGGCGCCGACCTGGTCCACCGGCTCGGGGCCGGCCCGGCCGCCTTCGACCTGCTGCTCCAGTTCCGCACCGACGACGAGAAGATGCCGCTGGACATGGCGACGGTGCGCTGGAGCGAGTCCGAGAGCGTCCCCGTGAAGGTGGCCCGGCTGACCCTCCAGCAGCAGGACGTCACCGCCCGCGGCCAGGCCGCGTACGGCGAGAACCTCTCCCTCAACCCCTGGCACGGCCTCGCCGAGCACCGGCCCATCGGCAGCATCTCCGACGTGCGCCGGACGGTCTACCTGGCCTCGGCCGAGCAGCGCCGGGACGTCAACGGCGTGCCGACGGCCGAGCCCGGCCCGGCCCGCCCGCAGCTCACCCCGCCGCCGGCCCGCGACACCCGGATCGTCCGGGCCGCCGTGCACCCGGCGATCGGCGTGGCCCGGGTCGGCGACAGCATGATGGACGATTTCGTCCTCGCCCCCGAGGTCGACGACCCGCCCCCGCTGCCCGTCGGCAGTTACAAGGACGTCACCGGCGCCCTGAAACGCCAGGCCGCCCGGTTCCGGGTGTACGGCTACAACGCCGCCGGCGAGCCGGTCGCCGAACTGACCGCCGACAACGCCGACCTGCGCTGGAAGGTGCACGTCGTCAACTCCAAGGCCGCCTGGTACCAGTTCCAGATCGCCCTGGACATCCCGGACGCGGCCCAGGCCGACCCGAGCAACCTGCGCAACCCCAAGATCCCGGCCGACCAGCGCCAGGACCTCCTGGTCATCGACCCCGGCCCCCGCTGGGTGCGCGGCCGCAACCGCTCCGACCAGCCCGAGTACCGCTTCGACACCGGCACCTTCATGGGCAAGCCCGTCTACCTCGGCGAGCTGCGCACCGACGACAGCGGCCGACTGATCTTCCTGGGCGGCCGGGGCGTCTCGGCCTCGGCGACCGGCACACCGGCCGACACCTTCGCCAACAACGACGGCTGGCACGACGACGTCTCCGACGGCCCGGTCACCGCCGAGGTGAGCATCGACGGCCGCCCGATCCCGGTCGAACCGGCCTGGGTGGTGACGGCCCCGCCCACCTACGCGCCCGAACTCACCTCGGTGCGCACCATGTACGACCTGATCTGGGACGCCTTCGTCACCGAGGGCCGACTCCCCGAGCCGCCGCAGGTGTCCTTCACCTGGGACGTCCTGCCCGTGCTGCGCGGCCTGTGCGGCCTGCAGTGGGTCAACAAGGGCCTGGCCACCCAGTTCGGCTTCGACGGCCGCGAGGACCTGCTCGCCAGGCTCGGCGATCTGTCGGATCCCTCGCCGGTGCAGCGGGAGCTGCGCCGCCAGGTCTGGCTGGCCATCCGCGACTACGCCCGCGACGGCATGTCACCCGTGCCCTGGCCGGCCGTCTACGGCGACGCGATGAACATCCCGCCCCAGTCGGTCCGGCAGCACGTGACGCTCTCCGCGCTCCAGTACCGGCTGCTCAAGCGGTGGGCCGACGGGGACTTCGTCAACGACTACGACCCGCACGCCGCGCAACCCGCCACCCTGGACGACGTCCCGTTCGCCGACCAGCCCGCGACCCTCGACCGGGCCGCCCTGTCGTTCTGCCTCGCCGACGCCTTCCACCCCGGCTGCGAACTCACCTGGCCGATGCGGCACACCACGATGTACACCACCCCGTTCCGGATCCGTCACCGCGACCCGCACAAGCCCGCGCCCACCTACGGGCCGACGCTCACCCCGGACCTCGCGCTCTCCTTCGACGGCCCGCTCCACGCCCAGGCCCCCGGCGATCTGACCCGGTGGATGGCCGTGCCCTGGCAGACCGACACCGCGAGCTGCCGGGCCGGCTACGAGTACGGCTCCGGCCTCGGCCCGTACGACCCGTACCTGCCCACCTTCTGGCCGGCCCGGGTGCCCAACCACGTGCTGGCCGAGGAGGACTACGAGGTCGTGCTCGACACCTCCCGGCCGCTCTCCGACCGCCTGGCCGCGTTCCAGAAGCGACGGGCCTGGCTGCGCTGGCTGCCCACCCCCTACCTGGCCAACATCAACGCCATGGTGCGGGACTTCGGCAAGCTCGGGGTGGTCGAGCGCCGTCCGGGCCCCACCGACGATCCCCGGCTCCCGGCGGAGCTCCTGGTCGAGTCCGAGGTGAGCTTCCCGCGCGAGCCCGCCCCGCCGGCCGACCGCAACCTGGTCACCGTGCACGTCGACCTCGGCGCCGACCCGGTCCTGGGCCCGGCCGCCCTGGCGTCGGCGGTCACCATGGCGGAGGCTCCCGACGAGGAGGTCTCGGCCGGGTTCATCGACAAGGTCAAGCGGCTCCGGCCGAGCCGGTGACCCGCCTTGACGCCGTCGTCGCGGGCGGCGGCCCGGCGGGCGCCGTGGCGGCGCTCGTCCTGGCCCGGGCCGGGCACCGCGTCCAGTTGCTGGACGACGGTGGCCCGGGCCGGCCGGTCTTCAAGATCGGGGAGTTCCTGCCGCCCGCCGTCCGGCCGCTGCTGGCCGACCTCGGGCTACTGGACGGGTTCCTGGCCTCGGGGCATCCGGTGTCCACCGGCACGTACGCGGCGTGGGGGTCGACACGGTTGCACGACCGGAGCCACCTGTTCGACCCGTACGGGCACGGGTGGCACCTCGACCGGATGCGGTTCGACGCCTTCCTGCGGGACGCGGCCGTCGCGGCGGGGGCCGAGCTGCGGCGGGCCGTGGTGCTGGCGCGGGTCGACGGCGGTCTGGTCGTCCGCGAGCGGGCCACCGGCGCGTTGTCGAACCCGTCGGCCCGCTGGACGGTCGACGCGACCGGCCGACGCTGTGTCATCGGGCGGCGGCACGGGATCCGGCGGCAGCAGGACCGGCTGGTCGCCGCGTACGCGGTGTTCCCGGACGGCGATCCCGAGGCCAGGACCCTGGTGGAGGCGGCGGCGGACGGCTGGTGGTACACCACCCTCGTCCCGGCGGGGCGCCTGGTCGTCTACCTGACCGACGCGGATCTGGTGGACCCGTCGCTGCGCACTCCGCAGGGTTTCCGGGCGGCGCTCGGCCGCACCGAGCACGTGCGGCGCCGAGTGGCCGGGCGGGGTCCGGGTGCAACTCCCGTGCCGCGCTGGGCCCCCGCCCACGGCCTGCGGCTCACGCCGTCGGCCGGTCCGGGCTGGGTGGCGGCCGGGGACGCGGCGCTCGCCTTCGACCCGCTCTCCTCGCAGGGCATCCTCATGGCGCTGCACACCGGCGCCCGGGCGGGACGGGCCGTGGCCGACTGCCTCGCCGACGAGCGAAGGACGGCCGCCGCGCTGGCCGACTACACGGCGTTCCTGGACGGGATCGCGACGGCCTACCGAAGTAACCATGCGTACGCGTACGACCAGGAGAGGCGTTGGCCCCTGAGCCCCTTCTGGGGCCGCCGCCGAACGGCGACCAGCCGCTGAGCGGCCTAGCCTGAAGGGGCCTGAACGTTCGCCCAAGGGGTCAGTCATGGTCGGTCCGACTCGCGCCTTGCTGGAATGGCACCGCGGACAGCGGTACTTCCCGGGCTGGTACTGGGCGGCGACCACGGCTTCGCTGGTGGGGTTCGAGTCCTGGCTGGAGCGGGAGCGGCTGATGCTACTCGACCACGACCGGCGCGCGGTGGGGCTGGCCTCGCAGCCGTTCCCGGCACCGGCCGGGCCGACAAGAGGTGGGTGGTGGAGCGGAGCCGCTCGTGGATGAACAGCTTCGGCAAGCTGCGGCGCTGCACTGAGAAACTCAGTCGCGCCGTGGACTTCCACCTCCGCCTGTCCGCCGCGATTGTCACACTGCGTATGCTCATCCGCCGCGCGACCGCGGGGATGGCCGCTCCACCACCAAGTGCCTGAGGTGACGCCTACTGACGGGCGTTCTTGGCTGTGGGCTGCGTCTTCTGGTTGTAGATCTCCTTGCCGTCCGCGTTGTAGGCATGGACGTAGGGGGCCGGGGGGAAGGAGTTCCCGTCGAGACTGGTGGAGATGGCCGCCGTGTAGACGAACGCGCCGCCTGCCATGACGGTCGGGTACTGCGTCGGGTCGTCGCCGTAGCTGATGG